>QXZO01000099.1 GCA_009886305.1 Betaproteobacteria bacterium | reverse complement strand
TCAACTGCCCCAGCGAAAACTGGCAGGCAGTATTGAGAATTCAAATTCAGAGACAAACCGAAGCGCTCGTTTATACGCGTGCACGCGAGAAGGGAAGTATCCTCACCGCTTCAGACATTGCGACCGAGTTCATCGATTCCGCAATTGCTGCAACCAAATTGCAACAAACCGATGCGGTGGGCCGAGTCCTCAAGCGAGCTGTTCAAAAAGGGGAATTAGTAAGGCCAAATCAATTAGAAGAAACCACTACAATATACTATGCAAATCAAATGCTTAAGAAGGGCAGTGTTGTTGATTTATCGACGCTTATACCAACGAATAAGCCATATTCGGAGACACAATTTGATCAACGACTTGACCCTGAAAGTTTAAGAAATTCAGTTCTAACTCGAGACATATCAATTAATGATATCGTCTCCAAATCAGATTTTGCGACGGCCCAACAGGCCATTGTAATTACATCACTCCTCGAACGGGGGAGTCTTTTCGATCAAAGTATGATTAAGCTGGAGATGCGAACAGGGCAGCTCCCTCAAGACGCGATAACTGAACTCTCGCAGCTTGCCAGAGCCACAGCAAAGCGACGCTTGAACCCAGGTTCAATAGTCAGGTTTTCGGACATATCTATCGAACCCCACGTGAAAGCTGGGCAGACTGTCACATTGAGGGTGCAACGCAGTCAGTTTACAGTGACGCTTGATATGCTGGCTGTGGAGGATGGTTACCTGGGCGATAGAATCAAACTCCAAAACCAAGAGTCAAATGAAATTGTGTTTGCAACAGTTACAGGCGTTGGCCTCACAGAAAGACGCTAAGCAAAAGCCTAATTAAATTCGAGATAACTTGTTTCATTCGGTAAAGTGTCACGCTCTGCTGTCGATGGGTACTCCGTAGAAGTAAAAAATAAATTAAAATTTAAAATTGTCAATATATAGTAGGACATAGCTATGACAGACACTATAACCAACTCAAATAGCGTAAATGTAACGGCTAAAGCGGCCGTTGACGCCGTAAAACAAAATAAGGCAGACCAATCAAGCGCGATTAAACCAGCCCTCACCGAGGCAGTGACCAAAGCAGTCGACAGTACAGTCGAATTGTCAGGAACCCTAAAAGCAGAGTTAGCAATAGCAGAATATGACGCTAAAAAAGTTGCCGACATAAGGCTCGCTCTTGAGGGTGGGAATTATCCGCTAGACGATAAAAAGATTGCTGAGAGTTATATTCCTCTCGAGAAGCTGCTTTAATTACTTTAAGTGGCGTAGAAAATTAGTAGATCTCTCTTTCGATTGTTACTATTCAATCCGTCTCTTTAATTTAATTCTTGAAGTTAACGGAGAAAGACACATTGGAAGAGCGCAACACCACCGCGTACGAACTCGATGCCTTACACGAACTCTTAGAGCGAGAATTCGAATTTCTGAAATCTCAAGACTTCGACCAGTTCGAAGGCCTGCAAAAACGAAAACAAGAACTACTCGACTTTCTTATTGCATCCGCTCCCGAACATGATAAAAACTTGCAGCCAACGCCTGAGGCCATTGAGGAAAACGAGGCCTTTTCAGCAAAGGTCTTAAAGTGTCAGAATTTACATAAGCGTAACGAAATTCTAATTAATCAAAAGCTAACCGCGATCCAAGAAGCACTTGCAAGCCTCGGCCACGGAACTCAAATTGAAAAAAGTGGAACGTACGAACACCTCAAGAAAAAAAAGTAATAATCAACATCCGATTCCCAATGTAATTGTGCTGAGTTTTCAATGTGGAGTTTTGTCTCGTAACCAGTACGCCCATGACAACACTATCGCGACTGACTCAAATAAGACTTCCGGTATTTCATCGCCAACCGACAACCCCTGAAGATAATTAGACAGCGCCTCATCCTCAAGAATAGGTATCTGGGCGTCTTGACCCGTTTCAATAAGTAAGTCAGCTTCTTCCCCTTCACCCTTTGCAACCAAGATTGGAGCGCCCGTACCCGAGTACTCTAATGCCGCGGCTTTTTTATTTTTAAATTGCATTAAGCCCTCAGGTCCATGTTCCCACTCGGTTTTAGGAAAGACAACCGATCTTCTTCTTGATAATTTCCACCACTAATTGTGCAGCGCGTGAGCTTTACTCCGACAGGTGCAAGCGAAGACTTTAATCTTTCGACGTTGGCGCGAGCTAAGCTCGCCATTTTTTTATCTGATATACGCAGCGCGATGCTGACTGAACTATCGTTAAGTAATTCAATACGACACCAAAAATTATTATTACTACTAAAACTCAATTTTACTTCGATCGACCACTTATGCCGAACATATTTCTTAGGATTGCTGCCTTTCCCTTCGATATAAACCTCAGTCATTGGGAAATCTGAAAACATCAAGACAAACCTGATCCCCGTTTCTCGCAGATCTTGCTTTACAAGATATTCGATCTTGTTGGCTTCTAAATATTCTGTGAATAAATCGACTGCATCCAAGTCGAAGTTAATTTTCTCTCGCTCTTTCATAGCTTTTGTTTTCTCAACCAAGGCAATGAAGAGCTCACCGAAATTAAAACTTTTTTCCGAAGGATCAAATAATGCACTCGAACTAACCAGATTATATCCATTACTTTGCAGCTGTCGCTTGATTGACATCCCATTGATTTTTTTCAAGGAATCGCTAAATGGCGCGACTAGCTGCGAGACAGATGGATCCGAAACTGTTTTAGCCCATTCGGCCAGAGGACTGGCATTCAAAAACCCAACAGATTGTAACTTCGAGTAACTCGGATTAGAGATCAAGGTCGCTAGCGCACTAGGAGTAATCGAATGTATCGGGTTACTCGTGAGGCCCGGCGATAAATTTTTAGAAGCTGAACTAACATTTACCTGGGGTTCTAAAAAGGCACCCTTATTATCGGAGGAGACTTT
>QXZO01000098.1:1506-3592 GCA_009886305.1 Betaproteobacteria bacterium | reverse complement strand
GCCGCAGCTAGCTCGAGCGAGAGATTTATTATCTGAAGCCAAGGAGGCTTATATTAAAGGGTCTCGCAGTGTTTCGGGATGAGATTCAAAATCAAGACTAATCTGAAAATGAAAATGTTTTATCGCGGATAGGCCATTTCCCTTTTTTAGTCTTTCCATTATTGGTGACTTTCAGCCAGGAGTATTTCCCATAATGACGAGCCCTTGAGATTAACATCGAAAGATCATTTTCGGTTATTGATTTAGAGATACCAATGAGTAATGTGGGTGCGTTCTTTATATGTGTCGACGCCATAATAAACTTTGTTTGTGATAACGGTAGGAGGCGCTCAGTATCGTTAGCGTTATCTGAGCTGCTGAGTAATGCAGAAATACTAGCTATGTCTCCTAGGATGATTGCCGGGTTTTTTTCCGGATTAGTAAAGTTAGATCCATATTTTCTCTGGATGGAATTTTCCATGAAATATGTTGAGACTAGGTTAAAGCCGTTTTGGACATTGGAAGTTAACTGAACGTAGACGGGTTTTTTTACTACTATGAAATCCCTGAGTGTACCGACTAGCTCAGTCGAATAGAGTTGTCGCCAGACATTAAAGTCGGGGTCGAGCTTAATTTCTGTGGACTGGATGGCATCAATTGGTAAGATAATCGTGGTATTTTGAGCGCGAACAATATCGGTAATTTTAAATATATTATTATTTGAAGATATTTCGAGATCTAACGGATAAATCCATTTGCCATTTTGGTTGATGTTCAGTTGATGCTCTGTTGGAGTGACTCGATTTAAGTTCACGGTAAATTTCGGCGCGCCAATAGTCGGGATCCACACGTCAAAAAACTCAGTCAAATTTGTATGTGTATAATCCTGACAGGTTTCTCGGATGTTATCGAAACGTGCAGATTTATGTTGATACTTGCCCCAGAATTCTTTCAGACAATTAACAAACGGTTCATTACCCATGATGTTTCTTAACATGTGGAAAAACATTGCACCTTTGCCATAACCAATAGTGGATGAGGCCGTGTGATACCTGGTTGTAAATTCTTGAAGTGACTCCTCGTCTTCATCAGTGATTGAGGCGTAACTCCTAAGCCAGCCATAACGCATCTCTTTTGCGGAATCTTCGTTAATAAGCTCTGTTTGCCAATAATCGGCTAAGTAAGTCGTTAGTCCTTCGGACCAGTTACCAAGCCCATAGTCTACTCGTACACCATTACCCCACCAGTTATGCACTATTTCGTGCGGTAATGAACGGGATTTTATAAATGGATACTTTAGAATTTTTTCACTGATGTAAGTTAGAGATGGCATCCCTAAACCAGTTGGGAAGGGACTTGATACGACAGTGAAGCTGGAATATGGATAAGCACCGATGAGTTTTTCGTAGAATTCTATGTAGTGTTCACAAAGATCCAGATACTCCTCAGCTATGCCGGCATTTTCTTGATTGAAGTATGTCTGCAAAAGGATGTCCTCCTTAATCCCTGACATGATTTTTTGTCGGACCAGCCAATGCCCAATCATTAGATCAATACCTAGAATCGGTTTTGACATTTCGAAGATACTTACCGCATAACCATTTTCTTCTTTGTATGCTATTGGTAGCCCAGGCGCTATCGCTCTTAAACCGGCAGCTGTTGTGATTTTCAAGCGTACCGTGCTTGGTTGATTGAAAAATGGATACCAAAGTCGACTGCCAGGCAAAAAAGCGTCGGTTGAGTTTCCCGACCAATCTACGCGACCAGATGATTCAGTTCTGCTATTTGAGCCGTGCGAATTGGGTAGCAAAAGTGAATAATTAAACTTGACAGCAATTTCGTGATACCCGGTTTTGAGGTTAAACACGTGAGCATCATACGTCTCTGTTACGACAACTCCAGGCGCTAGATCTACCGGTTCAATCCTAGACGTTTTGGATAAATAGAAACGGGGTGCACTCTGTGATAATACCGTTTCAGCTTGAATGTGAACCTGTCTTGTCTGCTCGTCGTAAACAATGTCCAGTGCTACATGAGGCGACTTGGCGGCGAACGTCTCTCCCCCTCCAAGTAACAATAAAGTACCTAGTATCCCACTAAGGATTCT
>QXZO01000098.1:0-1496 GCA_009886305.1 Betaproteobacteria bacterium | reverse complement strand
AGGAGGTATCCTAGCCAACAGTTCTTTAAGTTCTTCATTACGTTTTATTTTGATTGGCAACCAATACCCAGGCGTCTGATTTTGGATAATGGCAATGAGTTCGCCGCTCGTCTTTACGGGTTTACCGGCCGCTGCAACAATAATGTCATTTGTTTGGAATCCCGACTTATTCGCTATGCTATCTGCTAAAACGTCTCCGACGACTATTCCATCTTCGCCATCAAGCAAGAAAAGGCCTAATTTATGTTTTGTGTCCTTTATCACGCTCTTTGGTGTTATGAAGACCGCATCAGCAATGAGCTCCCCATTATGGTTTATCAACTCCAACGATGTGCAGGCAAGGCCAGTGTTGGTTGGAATCCACGTCACAATGTCATATTCGCCGATTGAGTTTAATTGGTGCTCGACTCCGTGGCCATAAGTTAAGTGCCCAGATCCGATAATGCCGACAACCAGGCGAGAGGTCTCATCTTTTGCTTCTTTTAGTCCTTTTGCGAAAGCTCTGTCCCACATAAGTTGTGCTTGAATGAAAAACTCTAACTGCTTGTCATCGCTCCCGTCATGGTATTGAAACACTTCTTTAAGCATCGATTTGTAGGTTTGACTTGCGGGCGCTGGCTTTGCGGTATCGCTCATATTACTGTCCCAACCGGACGCAGAGATTTGTGATATGACTTTCCTTGGTATATTTAGCGCGTACAGAGGCACCTGATTTTCTCGCGCAAAATTCAGAATCGGCATGTAGAGCTCGACATCAAATCGCCACGTTTCGTACCAGTTCGCTTGGACTAAAAATTCTGTGAGCGAGAGTTGCCCATCTACCCAAGCATCAAGTGCGGGCTGGCTAGTTTTAGGAAGCATTTCTAGGCCTATAGCTATTTTATCCCTATGGGCGACGAGACCAGACAACATTTGCATCTGCCACCTGTGATGTTGGGCCTGGTCGTGTTGCTCGCCTAAAAGTACAAAATCGACATTTTCGATTGTCTCAAATACCGTTGAGTTAGTTGTTCTCAGGACCTGCGCGTTATCTGGTATTAACCAATCTCCTGGCGTCTGGCATAGTGCTTCGGTATCGGACCCCCATACTTGGGCAGTGGGCAATATCGACAAACTCAAAATCTGGAGAGCAATAAGGATCTGAAAAAAATGACGCATGGCTGGCTGACGCATAAATATTATCCAATGACAAGGAGTTTGTTAATGTTAGTTGGATGAGTCAATAATCATTAAGTTCGTTTTTACACTTTTGATATTCGAGCGTTTCATTCAGATGCCTGTTTTTCTCGCATTGATCTTTCCATGGATGAAATCTCGATGCGCGACATACAGAAGATCTGATATTTTTCTGATGATGTGATCCTCATGTGGATCCACGTAATCATCTGAATGAGCAATTGACCACATGGATGTGATTAGCTGACATTTTTTCTCGTATGTAAAATTTTCATTGATAATGCTTGCAAGAGGATGGTAAGAAGTCGGTCTATTCTCCG
>QXZO01000097.1 GCA_009886305.1 Betaproteobacteria bacterium | reverse complement strand
CCTTGGTTAAGCAGATGTTTTGCCGCCGTGTAACCCGCAAGTGTCTCGTCAGCCACGACTGAGTCGATGGAATAGCCACTAATCTCTCGTGATAAACACACTATTGGGGGGCTGAATTTCTCCATCTCTTCCAAGTCGGTCGCCTGAGTTCCCATCGCTGGAACCAGGACGATGCCATCTGCATTGTACTCAGACATTTTCCTGATAAATTCAGATTGTCTGTCCACTTTTTCATCCGTATTGCAAAGAAAGACGGTTTTCCCGCATTTGGCAAGTTCACGTTCAATCGATCCAAGAAGCTTGCTGAAGGAGGGGTCAGACACGTTGTTAAGTACGATACCCACTGTGTCGGTCTTTGCCTTCCTCAACCCTGCCGCGGAACGCTGATAGACATAGCCTGATTCGCTCAGTGCTTCTTTGACCGAGGCTCTGGTCCTTTCTGAGATTCTGCTGTTTTCCTTCATGGCTAAAGAGACAGTTGCAGTAGAAAGTCCTAACTGTTTCGCAATTTGACTAAGGGTTGGCTTCCGCATTCTTATATTTTCCCTGTAGTTATGGTTGCCTCGGTCAAGATTTTCAGAGTTGTTTCGGGCAAACCAATTTACATTTGCACATGTAGTAGATTTAATTTGATTTGCAAAAGTTAATCGATTAACCTGAGTGAGCGCCATCGAATAATATTTTTTGCATTCTGGAGCGCAAGCGAAATTTTGATAGGAGAGAACTATGAAATTCAACAGATATGCACTTGGCGCGATGTCGGGGCTTGCACTATCGAGTCTGATGGTAACTGCGTCTATTGCGGATACAGTGAGATTAAAACTAGCTGGTACTTACCCAGCAACTCATTTTGGCCACGAAATTGTGGAAAATATGGTCAAAGAAATTGAGGATGCAGGCGTAGGAATTAAAATATCTTATTTTCCAGCATCTCAATTGGGATCGGGTGAGGAACTAGTGGAAGATGCGATTCGAGGTAATGTCGATTTGGTTCAAGCGTTTATATATGCTCAAACTGATCCCCGTTTGGAAATGATGAACCTTCCCGGATTAGTAACTACTTTTGACGAGCTAAAATCAGTTTACGCAAACCCCGAGTCTAATATGAATAAAATCCTAGCTGAGATAATGGATGACCTGGGATTGGTATACCTTGGTAACACTGGCGAGGGACTTGTTGGTATTGTAGCAAATAAAAAACCTAATGACCCAAACGGCTTCGGTGATAAGGGTATGAATATTCGCGTTTGGAGTTCTGAGGTTGCCAAGAAAACTACTGAAAGTCTGGGATACCGGACAACGACGATGAATTGGGCGGAGGTTCTGCCGGCGCTGCAGGCCGGCGTTATTGACGGTGCTATATGCTGTACACCAGAATGGGCTTATTCGACGTTTGCGACCGCAGGAGTGGGAAAATATTTTATTCCTGTGAATACAGCTATCGAAGCATCATCTTTTTACGCTAGTGGCAAAAGCTGGGAAAAGCTAAATCAAGAACAGCGAGACGTTATCAGAGCTGCAGCGCAGAAGGCTGCCTTGGCTGCTATCGATAAATCGTGGGATCGAAACGAAGGTTTTATCGACAAGCTGAAAGAAGCGGGCTGGGAAATTCTTGAATACAATACTGAAGAGCGTGCCGCTTTGGTTGCTCATATTCAGAACAATGTATGGCCGGATTTGGCAGATATGATTGGGCAAGATATTATGGACGCACTTACAGAAAAATAGTGTATTTGCCTTGGGAAACTCCCACGTGGATGCCTGCGCAGTCAGGCATCCCAATTTAAAATTAGAATTGGAACTTTGATGCTTTTAATTGACAACGGTTTGCACTCTTCGATGGTTCGATTTGTTAGGGCAATGGTGCAAATAAAATCAATACTTGTTGCTATAACTCTTCCAATTTTGCCAATTACTTTTTTCTTTGTTGTCATATTTCGTTATATTTTGCATTGGGATCTATTCGCCTACGAAGAATGGCTAATGCCAATTTGTTTCTGGATCTTCTTTTTGGGAAGCGCGCTTGGAACATACTATGACAGGCAGATCAACGCTGATCTTCTTGATACAATCACTGATAATCTTACACTGTTATGGCTTCGTAAGCTTATAATCCAAATTATAGAGTTATTTATAACTTTCGTACTTATCTATTGGGCTTGGCTGATGATCTCAGATGAGATCGCCGCCTATCCCAATTGGAAAACTACCATCGCACTCAAAATCCCATTTTTATATCCGCGGCTAGGCATTTTTATGGGTTTTGCATTCATGGGATTTTATAATGCTCTATCTGTTTTCTTGATGTTAAGGGCGGGCCCTAATGGATACGCTGAGGCATTAAAAACCAAGAATAAAATAAAAGCTGAACAAGAGGGAGATGCATATTGACTATCCTGATTGCAATTATTTTAATCTGCGTTCTTCTAACGATTGGTGTCTCCGTACCTTTAGCCTTTGGGGGGGTATTAATTCTTCTCGTATATACGGGTGGTTATGACCCATCAGGTTTCTTTGCAACTGGCCACTGGAAGTTGAATTCAGTAATATTATTAGCCATTCCCCTCTTTATTATGGCTGGTGATATAATGCAGAGGGGTAAAATTGCTAAACCCATTGTTGAGATCGCTGAATTATTGTTTGGTCACCTTCGAGGCGGGCTTAGTGCAGCCTCAGTAGTCGCAAGCGGATTGTTTGGAGCAATCTCTGGCAGTGGTGCGGCGACATTGACATGCATCGGCTCGATTATCATGCCCCATTTACGGAAGGCGCAATACCCAGCGGGCATTTCCGGTGCCATCGTTATTAGTGCAAGTCCTCTTGGCTTGCTAATTCCACCCAGTGGAGCACAATTGCTTTATGCGTGGGTTGGGCAGTTATCTGTTCTTAAATGTTTCCTTGCTACAGTAGTTCCCGGTATCATTCTTATGATTATGTTGATCATCGTAAACTTCATAATTCTCCGCAAAGATAACAATATTCTTATAACAGATGTGCCAGATAAATTCTTCAACGTTTTGGCGCGCAAATCAGCAATTGCTACTCCTGCAATCCTAATGCCAGTGATCATCCTTGGAGGAATTTATGGGGGCATTATGACGCCTACGGAGGCAGCTGGCGTAGCAGTAATTTATTCTATACCGGTAGGCTTTTTTATATATCGCGGGCTAACACTTAAAGTTTTCTACGAAAGTTTGAAGGAATCTTCAATTACCATTGGCGTGGTAATGGTCATGATTTTTACTGTTCTTGTAGCAAGCCGTTTTTTGATTTTTGAAGATATACCAGGAATAGCTGAGGACCTTATTTATTCTATATCGGACAATCCGTTAGTGATATTTCTAATGTTAAATCTGGTTATGCTTATGATTGGTATGCTAATGGATGATATCAGTGGTATTCTGCTGAGTGCTTCACTTCTCCTTCCAATTGCTCAAAATGCTGGCATGGACCCGATCCACTTTGCTGCAGTGCTTGGAGTAAATTTGGGAATGGGTAACATAACGCCGCCTACTGCTCCTCTTCTTTACCTTGGAGCTCAAGTTACAAATGTTCCCGTCAGGAAGCTAATCTGGCCGACACTGATCTTCATTGTATTTGCGTGGATGCCTACACTGATACTGACAACATTTTTTCCACAGATCGCCCTTTGGCTGCCGAACATGGTCTTCGGCCCCTAGCAACACGAAAACACTTGCCAGAATAGAAGGGTTTGGAATGCAAAACTTTGTTTCTTTAAACTGGGCAACGGTCGTCGTTGCTGAAATTCTAGCACCGGAAGCCAAAGTTGAAATCGTCGCCT
>QXZO01000096.1 GCA_009886305.1 Betaproteobacteria bacterium | reverse complement strand
ATATTTATTTACTTAATTTTAATACTTGCATTAATAAAGTTGGAGGCTGAATCCGGAATCGAACCGGAGTTAACGGCTTTGCAGGCCGCTGCATAACCACTCTGCCATCCCGCCTGTGTTTTCACACTCGTATTTCAATTAAGCAGCGTTACCACAGCTTAATATCAGGCGCTTAAAGCAAAAAGGGAAAACGGTATTCCTGGCACCAGGGCCAACTTTGATACCCATTTTCCCGATTAAATCTTTGGAGCGGGAAACGAGGCTCGAACTCGCGACCTCAACCTTGGCAAGGTTGCGCTCTACCAACTGAGCTATTCCCGCTTTAAGAGGCGGTGATTTTAGGACCATTTGGGGTTTAATGCAAATCCTGAGTGCAAGTAATTGATAGATCTATGATTTTTTGAGCGTCGCCAAGAGCATTCAAATGCACAAAATTCATCTCGATATATTCAGCGCGTCAAATCAAATCGGTGCTATTCACACTTATTGAGTGATTCAAGCAGTAAACCTACTCATTATTCCCAGCAAGTATTAATGATGCCTTTTTAATGTAATAAAACATAGACCAGACTGTGAGGACGACAGCGATATAGACGAGTGCAGTGCCTAAAATATATGTCGGTATAAAATAAATGGGCTCAAATAGAAACAGTAGAATAATCGCTACCATTTGCGCACCCGTCTTAAGTTTACCGATATACGAGACAGCAACTCCACGACTTTCGCCGATAATTGCCATCCACTCACGAAGCGCTGAAATAGCCAGCTCACGGCCAATTATGATTGCAGCGACAAATATACCCACCCGATCTAACCAAACAAGTATTACCAACGCCGTAGTCACCATCAATTTATCGGCGACGGGGTCTAAAAAAGCTCCGAATCGAGTGGTTTGATTAAACCGACGTGCCAAGTATCCATCCAACCAATCAGTGAGCGCAGCAAGGGTAAAGATGAGCGCAGCAGCTAAATTCTTACCCGATAAAGCCAGCATGCCATCGGGTATGTAGAAAACAACGATGAGCAGAGGAATTAAAAGAATCCGCCCCCAGGTCAATAAATTTGGTAAAGATACGCGCATAGATGCCATTAATGTAACTGCCGATAGATGTGTTCTGCAAGTTTCTTGCTTATGCCATCCACCTTTGCGATTTCCTCTGTGCTCGCAGAAGCGACCTCTTTCACCCCGCCAAACTGAGACAATAGCCTTTGCCTTCGCTTGGCTCCGATACCTTCGATATCCTCTAGCCGAGAATGAGTCCGTTTTTTATCCCGCCTCTTGCGATGGCCTTGAATGGCGAATCGATGTGATTCATCTCTAATCTGCTGAATCAAATGCAATCCAGAGTCATTTGACTGAAGATTAATAACCTCACCCGTTCTCGCGTTAATTAAAGTCTCCTCTCCCGCCTTTCGATCCTCTCCTTTTGCGACACCCACCACTGAGAGGTCATCTAAGTTAAGCTCTCTAAGCGCGCTTAAAGTTGATGACAACTGACCTTTGCCCCCGTCAATCAAGACAAGATCCGGCAATTTACCCTCCCCGGAAATAATACGCTGATAACGCCTGGAGACAACTTGATTCATGGCCGCGTAGTCGTCACCCGGGGTGATGCCCTCGATATTGAACCGCCTGTATTCCCCATGTTGCATATCACCGCGATCATAAACAACACAGGATGCTACAGTTGCCTCACCCATGGTATGGCTCACATCAAAACATTCAATTCTTTGCAACTCGCCTTCGAGAGCTAAGGCTGCTTGTAGTGCAGCCAATCTATCCGCCTGAGTCTCTTTGGTGAGCAGCTGCTGTTGGATTGACAGTTCCACATTTCGCTCAGACATTTTCAACCACATGCGACGATCTGAGATGGGATTATCGTTTATACGTACTTTTCTTTTGAAAGCCTGCTCGAAGTATTTAACAAAAACTGCTTTGTCGATTTTTTTGTTAATGACAATCTCATCTGGAATTGACCCACCCTGATAATGATGCGTGAGAAAGGCCTCAAGGGCATCCACCTCGTCTTTGTGTGAAGCATTTTTGGGGTAGAACACTTTATCGCCCCTGTGCGAGCCTCCACGAACTACTGTGAGGTTGATCCCTACAAGCCCATCAATGCTCGCGGCAGTGACAATGTCAACATTTCGATCACCACTACCGGTGACAAACTGCGTTTCACGCACCTTAGTCAAGGACCTTATGCGGTCGCGAAATATTGCAGCTTTTTCAAATTCCATATCCGTGGAACAATTAAGCATAGCTTTTTCTAAGGACTGAATGACTTCATTTTCTTTCCCCTGGAGAAACAAAGAAGCATTCATAACATCTTTATCGTATTCATCTTCCGTTATTTTCGTCACACATGGTCCCGAGCAACGTTCAATCTGATATAGCAAACATGGACGAGAGCGATTTGAAAAAACTGTATCTTCACAAGTTCTTAGTCTAAACACCTTCTGCAAAAGATGAATACTATCTCTCACCGCGTACGTATTCGTAAAAGGTCCGAAGAATCGATCCTTGGTCGTTATGGCTCCCCTATATGAACTAAGCTTAGGGTAAGGGTGTTTTGTTAAGACGATATAAGGATATGACTTATCATCTCTAAACAAGATATTGTACTTAGGTTTAAGCGATTTAATAAGACTGTTTTCAAGGACAAGAGCCTCGGATTCTGATCTCGTAACTGTTGATTCAATTCGAATAATTTGCTTAACCATTAACTGAATTCTTGGTGACAATCCGTCCGCTTTCCTAAAATAGGACATCACGCGCTTTTTTAAATTAACTGCTTTACCCACGTACAAAACGGCATCTTGCTCACCCAGCATGCGATAGACTCCAGGAAGATCAGGTAACGCTTTGGCTTCTGAGAGACCATCAAAATCGAGCTGGATATGCTTTCTATTCATTTTTTTTGAAGAAGTTCACGCACTCTCAGGAAGATACCAGAGAACATTTCGGCAGTTAAGCGGCGGGTTTGAGTGTTGTAACGAGAACAATGATAACTATCGATCATAACTAAATTAGGACTCAGATTATGAATCGATCCATGACCGAAGCGAAAATCGGACTGTTTGAGCTTTAAAGCTTTCAGGACGGCTGAATGCGCAACTGACCCGAGCCCCACAACTACGCCCCCACTAGGAAGCATACTTAGCTCATCCAGAAGGTACCCATTGCAGTTTTTAACTTCATCACCGATGGGTTTATTTTGAGGAGGTAAACATCGCACAGCATTAGTAATTCGACAATCTTTAAGTTCAAGCTCATCTGTTACAGACTCGGAAACAGGTGCCGATGAAAAATTGTGTTGATAAAGAGTTTCATATAACAGTATGCCTGCATGGTCCCCCGTAAATGGACGACCTGTTTTGTTGGCACCATGCATACCAGGAGCCAGGCCAACTACCAACAAACGTGCATTCGGATCACCAAATGATGGCACAGGTCGAGCAAAGTAGTCCTCATGAATAGCGCGTACTTCATCTAAAAATTTCGCCAATCGGACACAACGTCGGCAATCACTCGTAAAGGTTTTTTTTGATCTTTGCATTTAGCGCTTATTGACCGGTTTCATGTTGGATATGCTGTAGAATCTAAATCTTCTATTTTTTTAATTAATCGAGGATATCGTGGCAAAAGTTCTTGCAACCGAAGTTCGCGTGGGAAATCTAATTGAGCTCGACAAACGTGTATGGCGAGTAGTGAAATCGTACCATGTTCATGTTGGTGGTCGTGGAGGAGCTTTTATGCAACTTGAGCTGAAAGATGTGGAAGGCGGCTCCAAACGTAATGAACGTATTCGGACTGATGAAAAAGTCGACAGAGCATTTGTTGAAACTCGTGATATGCAATACCTCTATCAAGATGGGGACAGCTATGTCTTCATGGATCAGGAGAGCTACGAACAACTTAATCTAGAGGCCGATTTCCTTGAGGGACAAGCGGGTTATTTGTTGCCTAATGGAGATGTTAAGGTCAATATGCACAACGAGCGTCCAATTGGAGTTGAGCTACCGGCTTCGGTTGTTTTAACCATTGACGACACAGAACCAGGTATTAAAGGTGCCACAGCGACTGGGTCGTATAAGCCCGCCAAAATGGAAACAGGTATTACGGTAGCCGTACCTCAATTTGTGGAAACTGGAGAAAAGATACGGGTCAATACTGATAGCGGCGAATACATGGAACGATCAAACTAGATTCCCTATCCGTTCAATGCTGCGTCGATTCGAGCCAAAGCTTCCAAGTAGTCCTTAGAACCAATCGAAAAATTGATGGGCATACTCATTAACGCCCTTATTTTCTCTTCAATACTTTGATCATTCGAAAATTCCATATCTTGTGCAATATTTAAAGCTTCGCCTGCAGAGGCCGGATCATTGCAGACTAA
>QXZO01000095.1:1167-5041 GCA_009886305.1 Betaproteobacteria bacterium | reverse complement strand
GTAATATTTAGAGATGGTAATAATAATCTTGTAGGTGTAGATGGCCAAGGTGGGTTGAGTAACGAAACGGCATCAAGCACCAACGGTTTAGATACCTCTACGGCTAGTTCCGGGTCAGATGGCACATTTGGTGGTAGTGAATTTCTTAGCGGTACCACAAAAGATCCCCATTTTACTCGTGTCATCACGACCTCGGACGCTGGGACCTCCTCAAATTCAGAGTTGGGAGCAATTTTTCTCAAAGTTAGGGCCCAAAGCGCAAGTCAAAGCGACGCATTTGGAACTTATACACTAAATGTTGGCATTACACCTACGAACGATTCTACAGGGCTTGGTGGCACAAACCTTGTTGATTTGGGCTCACTTCCGGTTACGGGCATGACCATTAGCGCCGATGGTCTGGTAAACAACCGATCTACTGGATCCGCAACAACTGGATTTGACCCTACCACCGGTGCCATCACTTTTGAAGTTAGCGGTTTTGCAACGTCTCAAACAATTAGCGAGACGTCAGAATTTAATAACACAACGGCAACAGCTCAAATCGTTCCAAGATCTGCCTTCCAAGTGAGTTCTACTGATCAAGTCTCAAGCTCGATCAGTGACAAACCGAGAGTTGCATTATCGGGCACACTGACAAGTGGGAGCGATGCGACAGATATCTATGAATTTCAAGCCAAGGAAGGTGAAGCCTATCAATTCGATATTGATGGCGGCTTTGGCGGCGGCAGTGACAGTGTAGATACCAAACTTACCCTCATTGATACAGATGGAACTGAATATACGTCCATCACCTCGAATAAATTATCAGGTGGCTCTGGAAGTGGTACCGGGTCTGTCGGCACGACAACTGACGCCGACGGTGGAGGCGATACTTTAACACTAACCAATAGCCGGGATCCTCTAATTTCAATGGGCACGAGTTTAGGGTTAGATAGCAGTGGTAACCGAAGTCCCTCAACATTTACCGCAAGTTCCGAGGGAACTTTCTATCTTAAGGTCGAGAGCATCAACAGCGCTGAAAGTCTGGGTCGGTCTGACTTCACCCTCGATACAGTATCGGGTGACAGCACCGGCAATCAGACGGGAGACTATACACTTAACGTCAGCGTGAAAAAAGTATCAGAGAAGTCTTCTGGATTAGGCAACCTTTTTCACGGCGTTGTCACAGGCGGCGGGCAGGCGCTCCTAGATGCCTGGGTTTATAAAAACTTCAATAATGCAACATCAATAGCGCAGGCAAAAGCAGCGCTAGATGCAGCAGAGGGCAAAATTCTGGTGACAGAGGCTGATTTAGTAAATGACCGAAATACATTGCAGTCGAGAGCCGGCCTTTTTCAAGAACAAATCGATGGCATAAGCAGTGAAGTTCAGAATTTAATTGAGGAAATCGAAGATCAAGCGCGAGCCAAACTTCTAGCCCGTCAACTCGAATTCACCATTGCACAGTTTGATTTTACATTGCTTGCTGCGCGGAGTTCCACTCTTGTACAAAGTCTTTTAATTTCAGGCGACTCGCAGAGTTCTATTTTAAACGTAAATGCGAGCCGAACGCTTATCAATATCGGACAAAATACAAATATCTCAGCCTAACCCGATACGGCCTGCAAATGAGCAATAACCTTTTTCATAACTGTAGGCAGGGCGTGGTCGCTGAATTGATGGGGCATACTCCAAATATCTCCTTTTAAACTCTTACCTTCATACGTTCCTAGGAAAATTTCCAAATCTAAGTGGAAATGTGTAAATGTGTGTCGCACTCTACCCGGAATAATCTTCCAATTAATATCAAAGGGCGCTTGTTCAATTAATTCTTTATGCGATTTTTTTTTCACTTCCCAAGACGAAGAAGGGATCTCAATCATCCCCCCCAACAAACCCTTCTCTGGTCTCCTTCTTAGAAGCACTTTACCTGATGAACGGGTCACCCAAAAGACAATCGCTCGCCGCACCGGTTTCACCGGCTTCTTCTCCCTTTTTGGTAGTTCTTCCTCAAGACCCTTTAGATTTGCAACACAATTACGCGTTATAGGGCATATGCCACAATTTGGTGATCTTGGCGTGCAAATAGTCGCGCCGATATCCATCAACGCCTGAGCATAATCCCCAGCCCTTAGATCTGGAGTCATTTTTATCGCCAATTGGTAGAGATATTTCTTAGATTTTGGCAGTGGCTCCATTACCGCATGTAGCCGTGTTATCACTCTTTCTATGTTGCCATCCATTGGTGTTGATTTTTTATTAAAAGCAATGGCCATAATCGCTGACGCCGTATACGGGCCAATTCCAGGAAGAGCTAGGAGAGCACTCTCCGTCTCTGGAAATCTACAGTCATAATCAGAAGAAATAACTTGTGCACATTTATGCAGGTTACGGGCTCTTGCATAATAACCAAGGCCCTGCCAGGCGTGAAGAACGTCATCCAAAGATGCCTTGGCTAAATTCTCTATCTTTGGCCAACGCGTCAGAAAATATTCAAAGTAGGATTTAACCGTCGCGACCGTTGTTTGCTGAAGCATAATTTCACTCAACCAAACATGATAAGGGTTAGGTACAACACCGGGCTCAGATCGCCAAGGGAGTATGCGTCTATGTGCATCATACCAACCCAGAATTTTTATTACTCGGTCTTTAATTATTTGCTTTTCATCCAAGACTTGGTTCCATACTTGCCATCTAAATTATGTTAGGTTGATAAGACCAGATTTTCTCAATACCATAAGAAATCTGGCTGATAAATGAAAAGCTTTGTTGCTCTCACTCGGAGAATAAATGACCATACGCCGCTACCAATCAAGAAGTATTAGTCATACAGTAGAGAAATTGACGCGTCCTATATTTGGAGGGCGTGGGTTTAGCTCAGGTAAAATACTATCAGAGTGGCCAAATATTGTCGGCGCATTACTCTCTAAGCATACATTCCCTGAAAAAATATCATACCCTCCAACGGAGAGGATAAATGGAACCCTGTTTCTTCGAATTGATAGCCCTGCACTCTCATTAGAGTTACAACATATGGAAATCCAGATGCTTGAGCGGATCAATACCCACTTTGGTTTTAAAGCCGTTACACGGATCAAATTAATACAAGGTACTTTGCCAACACAAGAAAACAAAGGGCCAAAACCAAAACGTAAGTTAACAGAGAATGAGCATCGAGAGCTTTCCGAAACCCTTGATATGATCAGCGACCCCGATTTGAAACAAGCCCTTCAAGCTCTTGGATCAGAAGTCAAAACGAGCAATTAATGTATTCTGTGCGTAAAACCGCTCTTTTGTTAGAACTTGATGAAAATATGGCCTTATTACAACTAAGTTATCCCCAAGTTTTTTAAATTTACACCCTTTTTCGTAGATCCCGACTTGTCCACGGGAATAATGCCATTTATATTATCAAGATATAGTATGAGGAGTCTGTTTTGATCAAATATGTAGTAAATAATTTTGCAATACACCGGTTTATGGTCTTAATCGCATGTTCCACCTTATGTTTCATGACAATTGCTACAACCGAAGCTTTAGCAAATAGCCATGGAAAAACGATATTGCCACCCATAAAACAAATTTTATCTGATAGAATTGAGGGCGATCCCAGTGCGCCTATTACAATGATCGAATACGCCTCAATGACGTGTCCACATTGTGCAGAATTTCATACTGAAGCTTACAAATTAATAAAGAAAGAATATGTGGAAACGGGAAAAGTGAAATTTATATACCGTGATTTTCCACTTGATCGTCTCGGCCTCGCGGCAGCGATGATGGCACGATGTGCTCCGAAAGAGAGATATTTTGCAATTGTTAATATAATTTATCAATCGCAAGACAGTTGGGCAAGAGCATCCGACCCGGCGGCGGCTTTGGCACAAATTGC
>QXZO01000095.1:0-1157 GCA_009886305.1 Betaproteobacteria bacterium | reverse complement strand
GAGGCATGCATTATCGATAAAAATATATACGAAGGTGTTATGAAAATTCGGAACGATGGTGATAAGAAATTCAATATTAAGGCAACTCCAACAATTTTAATTGATGGTAAAACCTTTGAAGGCGACAAAACTATCAAAGCATTTCGATCCGAGTTAAACGCGCTATTAAAAAAATAAATTAATAAAGGACATGGGCGACCGTGCAATTTTCAAAACTCCGCTTAACTGGTTTTAAATCATTTGTTGATCCGACTGAACTTGATATTCTCCCCGGCGTGACTGGTGTTGTTGGGCCCAATGGTTGTGGTAAATCCAACCTTGTTGAAGCTCTTAAGTGGGTCATGGGCGAAACATCCGCAAAGCAGATGCGGGGCGGAGATATGGATGACGTCATATTCGCGGGATCAAGAAACCGGCCAGCGCGCAATATTGCCGAAGTTGGATTGGGATTGGATAATTCAAACCGAAAAGCACCCGCTCAATTTAACCAAATGGATGAACTTGATGTTACTCGAAAGATCGAGCGCGAAAAAGGATCAACCTATCGAGTAAATTCCAAGGAAGTTAGAGCGAAAGACGTGCATCTATTATTTGCTGACTCTGCAACCGGCGCGCGTTCAACAGCACTCGTAAGCCAAGGGCAAATTGGTGAAATAGTCTCTGCCAAACCGGCTCAAAGAAGAAAACTTCTCGAGGAAGCAGCTGGTATATCGGGCTTGCACACTCGCCGGCATGAGGCTGAACTCCGTTTACGCGGTGCTGAAACAAATCTTGAGCGTCTTGATGACGTCATGATTACGCTTGATGGGCAAATGTTAACTCTACGAAAACAGGCCCGACAAGCAAAGAGATACCGCAATTTAAATGATCATATTAAGAAAGCAGAAGCGACCCTCCTTTTGATTCAGTGGAATTCTGTAAATACTGAGATCAATAAATCTCAAGAAGCTTTGAAAATTAGGGATGAAACAGTAACGAATTTAACTCGAAAAACATCAAGCGCCACAATAATACAAAACGAAGCTGCAGATCACCTTCCCCAACTGAGAAATACGGAAGTCGAAGCCGCCGCAGTTCTGCAAAGACTAAATTTAGCGCGTGAAAACCTTGAAGAAGAAAAAACCCGCCTTATTCAGCAAAAAGAAGAATGTGAAAAC
>QXZO01000094.1:1076-3298 GCA_009886305.1 Betaproteobacteria bacterium | reverse complement strand
TTATTTCAATGATCCGTTTTGACAATGTCAGCAAGCGCTATGAATCTGGGTTAGAGGCTCTGAAACGAGTTAACTTCGAGCTTGAGGCTGGAGAGATGGCTTTCCTAACTGGGCCATCTGGGGCTGGTAAGAGCACGCTACTTAAATTGCTCATGCTCATGGAGCGACCTTCTTCAGGAACATTATTGATAAACGGGAAAAATCTAAATCGGTTGTCAAGATCATCCATTCCATCTTATCGACGTCAAATTGGCGTAGTTTTTCAAAATCATCAACTGCTTTCTGATCGGACAGTATTTGATAATGTTGCCTTGCCCTTACAGATTCTGGGGTACCCCACATCAGAAACTGGTCGCAGAGTGCGTGCAGCACTGGACGGTGTTGGGTTATTGGATAAAGAGGCGAACAACCCATTGACACTATCTGGTGGTGAGCAACAAAGAGTCGGCATTGCGCGGGCAGTGGTGCATAAACCTAAAATTCTTTTAGCAGATGAGCCCACAGGAAACCTAGATCCAAAATTGTCCGCTGAGATTATGTCTCTTTTTCGTCGCTTTCAAAGCGTCGGCGTTACGGTGTTGATTGCTACCCATGATATTAACCTGATAAATCGGCTTGACCACAGAATCATGTACCTCGAAGACGGCATAATGGCGGATAACGGGGTGTCACATGGCGGGGAGTAATAAAGCAAAAAGAGAAGCTCCATCGCGAGGCGCTAGAGACCAGAAAGTCAAACTCTCTGATCGTTGGAGAGGTTATAGGGCTCATCATAGCAGTACCTTGCGAACCACCCTTGCGAAAATTTTCGGTGAGCCTATTCAAACACTCTTAACCGTCGTTGTAATCGCTATTGCTTTGGCTTTGCCTTCAGCCATGTTGTTAGTCTTGCATAATGTCCAACAGTTAGGCTCTGGTATTGAGTCATCACAGCAAATGACGGTATTTGTTGAAAAAACTGCAACGAGATCGGCGATTGATCAACTTGGCGATGACATTGAGCAATTAGCACACATCGCCTCAGTGACTTATATTTCCAAAGAGCAGGCGCTTGAAGAATTTAAGGCATCCTCTGGCTTTGGTTCGGCATTGCAATATTTGGATAAGAATCCGCTCCCAGCAGTTTTTCTGGTTCAACCTAAGTCAATAAACACCACTGATATCACCCTTACTCAAGACTTGGTTACAGCCATTGCTGAATTAAACGCTGTTGACGAAGTTCAGATTGACATGCTGTGGATGCAGCGCTTACTGACTATTACGGAAATTAGTCAAAAGTTAGTATTGGCTATCGGAATCGCTCTAGGCGTTGGTGTTTTGTTAGTGATTGGAAACACTATTCGCCTGGCCATTCAAAGCCGTAGAGACGAAATAATTGTAGTTAAGCTTGTCGGAGGGACTGATGCCTATGTCCGTCGGCCTTTTTTATACACCGGGCTTTTACTGGGTCTGTTAGGCGCAATGACGGCATCTTTGATGCTAGTTACATGTGTTGTTTGGCTAGGGCGATCTGTAAATGCGCTAGCCGACCTATATCAAAGTCAGTTCCATCTTGTAGGCCCTGGATTCTCTGGTATTCTGACTTTATGGATGATTGGCGCTTTGATTGGCGTAATGGGAGCCTGGGTGGCAGTTATGCAACATTTACGAGAAATTGAGCCAAAATAAGGTAAATTTGAGCCAAATAAGTCCTCAACCCGTATTCTGCCTACCTTTTAATGAACTTTTTAAGGTTTTGAACCACTAAACAATTAGTGTTATTATAATCGACCAGCGACTTTAAGAGGAAGTCATGAACAAAGCACTTCAAACAATGGAATGGATGACCCCCGGCGCGAACTTGAATGCCTACATTCAAGGGACGGCGACTGTGCCTATACTTTCCCTGGATGAGGAAAAATCTTTAGGCGAAGCTTTGTACTACGACGACGACTTGGACGCTGCACGAAAATTGGTTATGTCGCATTTGCGATTTGTTGTACATATTGCTCGTTCATACAATGGCTATGGGTTACCTCTGGCTGATCTTATTCAAGAGGGTAATGTTGGCCTGATGAAGGCCGTACGACGATTTAATCCTGAAAAAGGAGTGCGGGTAGTTTCTTTTGCGGTGCATTGGATCAAAGCTGAAATTCACGAATTCATTCTGCGTAATTGGCGTATTGTTAAAATTGCTACGACCAAGTCGCAGCGCAAATTATTCTTTAACTTAAGAAGTGCCA
>QXZO01000094.1:0-1066 GCA_009886305.1 Betaproteobacteria bacterium | reverse complement strand
GATGCTCCGGCGGATGACGACGAAGACAGCGTTGCTTATTCACCATCACTGTACCTCGAATCTAAGGGTGCGGATCCGGCAGAGCTTATCGAAAACGATGATTTTGAAGATGATAATAATTCCCGTCTCGCAGAGGCCGTGAACAGTCTTGATGATCGTAGCCAGTCTATCCTTCAACGCCGTTGGTTGGATGACAAAAAAGCGACCTTGCATCAGTTGGCTGATGAATATGGTGTTTCAGCTGAGCGTATCCGCCAGCTTGAAAAGAATGCCATGAAGAAAGTTCGTCTATTAATGGAAGCCTAACTTAATAAACCACTATGATAAGCCGCGCTTAATAATGTGCGGCTTTTTTATTGCTATGAATAAAATACTCTGGTTAAGACTCATTGCTATAAGTGGCGCTCTCTCGGTCATGTTTGGGGCTTTTGGCGCCCATGGGCTTGAAGATCGATTGTCTGCATCTTATCTGGATACCTTTAGTACAGCGGTGCGCTACCAGTTCTTACACACTCTGGCATTATTGGGGATAATTTGTTTGCCAGATCATCTTGTTAAGCTGCGAACTCTTCATTGGGTAGCGATCAGTTTTACCGCAGGCGTACTGTTGTTTTCGGGATCGCTTTATCTATTGGTTCTTTTTGATATCCCCAGCTTGGGGGTGATAACCCCTATTGGTGGAGCCGCTTTGATTTTAGGATGGGTGCTACTTCTATTATCATTGAGGCGTAACTAGTCGATGGATATTCGGCCAGAGTATAGAAAAAAATCTATTCGTAGTTACGTCGTTAGAGCCGGACGTATGACGGAAGCTCAACGCAAAGCATATGAGGTTAGTTGGCCGACTTATGGATTGAAATTGGCTAATGGTGTTATTGATACAGATGCAGTCTTTGGCCGCTCTGGTCCAAAAGTGCTTGAAATTGGATTTGGTATGGGTGATTCGTTGGTAGAGATGGCAGTAGCTGAACCGGAGACAGATTTTATCGGTATTGAAGTACATCCTCCAGGGGTAGGTACCATCATGAACAATGCCCGTTTACAGGAGCTGTCTAATTTAAGAATA
>QXZO01000093.1:1988-15148 GCA_009886305.1 Betaproteobacteria bacterium | reverse complement strand
TGATTGCAGGCCCCTCAAAGGAAACCAATCAAGGTAGCTGCCACCAGCGAAGATGACCATCATGAAAACCGCAAACAAGAACCCGGGTATCGCTGTGCCGATTATGATTGCGAAACTCGAAATCATATCGAATTGACTCCCATCTGCCACAGCTTTTCGGATACCAAGTGGGACTGATATTAGATAAACAATCAGCGTTGTCCAGAGCCCTAGAGAGATGGAGACAGGTAGTTTTTCCAACACTAGGTCAACCACATCAGTATCGCGGTAGAAACTTTTTCCGAAATCGAATGCAAGATAGTCGGACATCATTTTTAAGAATCGCTCATGAAGCGGCTTATCAAAACCAAACCGGCTTTCAAGCTCTTTGATGAATTCTGGATCTAGGCCTTGTGCCCCTCTGTAAGGAGTCGACGAACTGTTATCAAGGTTGTTTGATGTGGCCACCTCATTCAGTGTTTCCTGACTACCAGTCTTAGTCACTCTCTCCGTTATCGCATTGGAATGCCCAGAGAGCTGCGCGATTGCTTGTTCAACCGGTCCACCAGGAGCTGTCTGAATAACTAGGAAGTTCGTCAGCATGATCCCTAGTAATGTCGGGATGATGAGTAGTAATCTCCTGAAAATATAGGGTGTCACGATTTTTTCCGTTTGATTCGGTTGAAGGTGAGGGCGCCAAATAAAAGGGCTAAAGCTGATAAGCCGTATGCTACCCAATTGGAGTTCGATTCATTGCGCCGACTTGAAGTTGTCAGATCCAGTTGTTCAAATTTATCGCTATCGAACCACCACAAGTTTGTTGATGTGCCTGATTTGGGTGTGACTTTGGGCAAACCGAACTTATCCCAATAAAGGATTCTTTGTGAGGTTAGATGCCATTGAGGTATTACGTAATACCCGGAGAGTAGCAATCGATCTAGAGCTCTGGTGCGAGCAACGAGATCCTCTCTTGATTTCGCTTGAACGAGCCCGCTGATTAACTCATCAACAATCGGATCTCTCACTCCCGCGTAGTTGCTGGCGGCGGGAGAATCCGCAGCGCTTGAGGACCAATGACCAAATTGCTCATTCCCTGGGGATTCTGATGACCCCCACCCAGATATGATCATGTCATAATCGAAATTGCGAACTCGATTGATATATTGGGTTTGGTCAACTCTCCGAACTTTCACATCAACACCGAGTTTTTTTAAGTTTCGTGCAAATGGTAAAACTATTCGCTCGAACCCCTCGCTGTAGAGCAATATTTCGAAGGTAAACAAATCGCCACTGTCGCTGTTAGTGAGGATCATGTCCTCTACGTTCCATCCCGCGTCTTGTAATAGTTCTCTAGCAACAGTTAAGTTGTTCCGAGGCCAACCCAAGCTGTCGGTTGTGGGGGGGGTATAGGGTGTTGTAAAAATACTTTTTGGGATTTTATTTTCGTACTTTTTAAGAATTTTCAGTTCTAGCCCAGTGGGCAAACCTTTAGCGGCTAAATCAGAGTTTGAAAAAAAACTTTTTGTCCTTGTGTACTGACCAAAAAATAAGTTTTTATTTGTCCATTCGAAATCGAAAGCATACGCCAGCGCTTGCCTAACTCTTACGTCTTGGAAGATAGGCCGTCTCGTGTTGTACACGAATGCCTGCATGCCAGTCGGATTATAGTGCCGTAAATTGACTTTTTTTAGTCGGCCTTGTGCCACCGCTGGTGTGTCGTAGTCAAGGGCCCAAGCTTTAGCTTGGTTTTCCTCCCTGTAATCAATATCCCCTGATTTAAGCGCCTCACGTAAGACTGTTTCGTCTCTGTAATAATCAATTCGAATATTATTGAAGTTGTTTGTACCTATATTCACGGGTAAATTTAACCCCCAATAATCTTTTACTCGCTCTAGGGTGATAAACCGTCCTGGTTCAAAACTTTTAATGCGATACGGTCCGCTACTTAAGGGCGGTTCAAGCGTCGTCAAGGTAAAATCTTTTCCTTCCCAATAATGTTTGGGAAGGATGGGCATCTGCCCAACAATAAGGGGTAGTTCGCGGTTTGTTTTATCTGAAAACTCAAACTTCACGGTGTCTTCAGCTATCTTGATTGCAGAAGATACGTCGCCATAATAAAAGCGGTAGAAAGGGTGTCCAAACTCTTTGAGCGTGTTGAGTGACCAGATTACGTCATCCACGGTTATAGGTTGTCCATCATGCCATTTGGCTTCTTTTCGAATTTTGAACTGAGCCCAACTGCGATCCTCTGGCACTTCGATGGACTCTGCGATCAGACCGTAGGCGCTGAATGGCTCATCTGCGCTTGTCGTCATTAAAGTTTCCATCGTTGCACCTGCCCCGGCGTTGCCTTTTGGGATGTATGGATTGAAACTGTCAAAAGTGCCAACAGCGCCGAGCTTAAGTCGCCCTCCCTTTGGGGCAGCGGGGTTAACGTAATCGAAATGCTGAAAATTTGACGGATACTTTGGACTCCCATGCATCGCCATTCCATGGGACCTTATATTTTCAGCCTGAGCTAAGGAGCAACAGAATGCAATTAAGATCAAAGCGGTTCTAAACATTTATCTTATCTTTTGCGTATGCGTTCGATTGTGTTGCTGGTAGAAGTCTCAAATTGAAATGGAATGGACATCGTTTTTCCACCCCAACGTTTCGCTTCGAGGCTTCCAACTATTTTATCTGCTGTCCAGTCTCCGCCTTTCACCAAAACATCAGGCTTGATCTGCATGATGAGACTCAACGGAGTGTCTTCCGTAAAGCTTGTAACTGCGTCGACACTTTCTAAAGCACCTATGACTGCGATTCGATCGTCCGTGTTGTTTATCGGCCTGTCTGCCCCTTTCCCCAGCCTTTTTACCGAGCTATCTGTATTTAATGCAACGACGAGGAAGGCTCCCAGTGCTTTTGCTTGGGCAAGATACGTTATATGGCCCCGATGAAGAATGTCAAAAACGCCGTTGGTAAAAACCAACGGTCGGGGTGCACCTTGCAACTTTGTTTCGAGCTCGTTGGGAAGTATATATTTATTTCGCATGGCTTTACCGATTGAACACGACCCAATTGGTGTATGAATGCTAACTTAAGTTCCCGATTCGATCTTAGCGTTACAAATCGGCTCGAGAACCTGTAGTGCCTAACTTTGATGTATCACGTTAGAAGTTGTATCTGGTTAGGACGCTCAAGTTCGGACTGACTCATAACTAGTCGACGTATTCAAAAATTTTCACAACTTTCGATACATTCTTTACTGATGCTGCAATTTGAGCTGCTGTTTCGCCTTCGTCCCGAGTGACCAATCCCATCAAATACACGGTCCCTGCTTCTACAGTGGTGCTGACTCTGACAATTCGTACATCTTTGCTTCGGGTCAACAGACTCACTACTTGAGTTTTGATAGCGCCGTCTTTAGTGAACCCACGGAAGGTGCTGAACTCTCCAACCACAGTTTCATCTTTGAAATCCCTTACAGATTGAGTTTCAAGCACCATCAACTGAAGATCGTCTTTTATGGCCTCCGCGTTAACCTGGCCTGTTAGCAGAACGACATTATTGTATGACGTGACATGAATCTTTGCTTGCTCCGGATATTTGTCTTTTATCCTGGAGGACAATTTACTGACGATAATTCGATCATCAACAATTGTTCCAGCGGTCCTTGGGTCTTCGGCCATCATCGTCGCACCAATGCCGGCAGAAACCACTGCTGGCCCCAGACATCCCTGAAGTAACCCCGATAGTGAAACTACAAGAACCATTGAAATCGCCGATTTATACATTCTATTCGTCTCCTAAGATAATTGAATCAATTCCATCACATAAACAGTGTAAACACAATAAGTGCACTTCTTGAATCCTTGCCGTTTGCTCGCTCGGTACGCACACATGAACGTCGCTCTTTGTTAAAACTTGGGTTATTCGCCCACCCCCCTTGCCAGTCAAAGCAACCACATTCATTTTTGTTTCATGCGCCGCATTTATAGCTGCAAGTACGTTTTCAGAGTTTCCGCTAGTTGAGATCGCTAGGAGTACATCACCTGGTTTACCTAAGCCTATCACTTGTTTTGAAAAAATATCATTAAAGTGATAGTCATTTCCAATCGAGGTTAATGTTGAACTGTCCGTTGTCAATGCAATGGCGGCGAGTGGAGCGCGTTCGCGTTCAAATCTATTTAGCAGTTCGGCAGAAAAATGTTGTGCGTCTGCTGCAGAGCCACCGTTTCCACAGGCCATTATCTTATGCTTCGAATCTAAAGATTTGGACATCAGTCCAATAGCCTTAGAGAGCGGATCAAGCAGAACTGCTTGAGACTCCCGTTTAACCTGAATGCTGGTACTAAAATGTGATGTGATTCTTGCGTCGAGGCTCATTTTGGTTGGATATACCCTTCGTACTTCAATGTTGAATCATAAGCGTTATTGCATTTATTTGGTAATTTTAACTGACAACGTATTTTTTATTGAGATAATGCGAGTATCAATCACAAAACATGTCTCTAGTATGATGCAATTTATCCTCTCGCTCTACCACGCCATATTCACAGAGCTATGAATGATCGCGTTGGCGTTGAAGTGCGACCTGCGACGCTTTACGTTGTTGCTACTCCTATCGGAAACATGGGTGACATAACGCTTCGAGCGATACAGATTTTAAGTGCGGTGGATGTTATTGCCGCGGAGGATACCCGGGTTACCAAAGGATTGTTATCTCAATTAAATATTCAAAGTAGGTTGATCTCTTATCGAGAGCATAATGAAGTTACATCTTCTGACGGCATTATCAAATTGTTATCTGAAGGTAATTCAGTCGCGCTTGTTTCGGATGCAGGAACGCCCGGAGTTTGTGACCCTGGTGCAATTTTAGTCTCGAAGTCTCGTAGTGCTGGATATCGCGTAGAGCCGATACCAGGAGCAAGCGCACTTGCCGCCGCGATATCCGTGAGCGGTTTGAATCGAAAAGGTTTTGTATTTAAGGGTTTTTTGCCACCTAAACCTGGGGATAGAAAGCAATTTTTACTCAGCCTGAAAACATATGATGTGCCGGTCATCTTATTTGAGAGTCCGCATCGAATTAAAGAATGCTTGAGTGATATGGTATTAAATTTTGGTGAGGATATGCAGATCTTTATCGGCCGTGAACTTACAAAAATCAATGAGGAAACAGTTTCATTTTCTCTTCGTGAGGCCTTAATATGGGTCTCATCGGGGGTATACCAATCAAGAGGCGAGTTTGTACTTGTTTTATTTTTACCAATTCAATCGGATGCTCCAGAGCAGACTCCCGCGAACGTAAAACAATTACTGCATGACTTATTGGAATCGTTACCTTTGAAGCAGGCAGTTGATATAGTTACAAAATACACTGATGGTTCTCGCAAAAAAATTTATCAAATCGCACTAGATATTAAAAATGGATTAGACGTCAAAGGAGATTAAAATAAATTATGAATGAGTTAGTCATTCGTCAACCAGACGATTTGCATATCCACCTTAGGGATGATGATGTGTTGCCTCTGTCGGTTGGGCACGTATCAACGCAGTTTCGTAGGGCAATTGTTATGCCGAACCTTCGTCCTCCAGTTGTTTCGACTGCGATGGCGATTGAGTACCGAAAAAGAATCTTAGCGGTGACGCCGACTGGCCGGCTTTTCGATCCGTTGATGACGCTATACTTAACCGATCGGACTACGCCTGCCGAAATTTTGATGGCTAGGGAGTCGGGTATTGTTCATGGAGTAAAGTATTACCCGGCAGGGGCTACTACTAATTCAGATTTAGGGGTCACCGACTTGGAGGGTCGGTTTAAAGTTCTGGAGGCTATGATGAAGCACGGCGTTCCGCTTTTGCTTCATGGGGAGGTCACCGATAAGGATGTTGATATTTTTGATCGTGAGAAAGTATTTCTAGATTCGGTACTTTTGCGTGTAGTTAAAGAATTTCCAGATCTTAAGATTGTTCTTGAGCACATAACCACCTCGGACTCCGTTGACTTTGTAGATGCGTGTTCAGAGAAAGTGGCGGCAACTATTACCGCGCATCACCTATTGTTGAATCGTGGGGACCTATTCGATGGCGGTATCCGGCCCCACCATTATTGTTTGCCTATACTTAAAAGGGAAGAGCATCGCTTGGCACTGTTACGAGCTGCAATCTCCGGTAGCCCTAAGTACTTTTTAGGGACGGACAGTGCTCCTCACGAAAGGCACACTAAAGAGGCTTCTTGTGGCTGTGCTGGAGTTTATACTGCTCATGCCGCTATGGAATGTTATGCCGAAGCTTTTGATTCTGTAGGTGGGATCGATAAATTAGAAGACTTTGCGTCTACTTTTGGAGCAAGATTTTATGAATTACCGCTAAATACGAGCTACATTAAACTTGTGCGCAAAGAACAAGTTATCCCCCCTACATACACCTACTCTGGCGGTGCTATCGTCCCATTTAGAGCTGGACAGGGGCTAAATTGGAGTATTGAGACCTGAGTATTAGTCCTAATTAAGATATTGATTTTTATAGTATAGTGTCGGCGGAAGTCGGTCGGGCAATCGCTGCATGATCTCTGGGTCTGTAGAGGAAAGTCCGGGCTCCATAGAGCGGGGTGCCGGTTAACGACCGGACGTTGTGAGGCGATGGATAGTGCAACAGAAAATGTACCGCCTCAATCGAAAGATTCGAGGTAAGGGTGAAAAGGTGAGGTAAGAGCTCACCGCGGCCTTGGTAACAAGGACGGCATTGTAAACCCCACCCGGAGCAAGACCAAATAGGAGGACTTAGGCGTTGCTCGCGTCGTCCTCGGGTAGGTCGCTAGAATCAAAGGGTAACCTTTGATCCAGATGAATGATTGCCTCTCGACTTTCAGTCGAAAGACAGAACCCGGCTTACAGACCGGCTTCCAAATTTTTAATTTGTGCCCGAACGCAGGTCTCTGCGAGGGAAACTTATGTCCTAAGTATTGATTTTCATTAGTTTACTTACTTGACCCATCTTATTTTTTCGCCTACAGTGGGTAAATGTAGAAAAAAGTGGGAAAAATAGGGGAACTTTTACTCTATCAAACTGGGGTGAGTTTATGTTTCAAGGGGTTGTGGGGATTAACCTGGATGCCAAGGGGCGTTTGGCTATTCCGACCAAATATCGGGATGAATTAAATATTGGTCCAGACAGTAAGTTAGTGCTTACTTCACACCCCCACCGTTGCCTACTTCTATATCCTTCCGAGGCCTGGAGTCCAATTCGGGCGCAAATCATGACTTTTTCCAGCTTTGATCCCAAGTTAAGTCTATGGAAGAGGTTATTGGTGGGCTTTGCAGAGGAAATGGAACTTGATGGTTCAGGAAGAATACTGATATCTGCTTCTCAAAGGCAATTCGCGGGTTTAGAGAAGCGAATCATGCTTGTTGGCCAGGGTAGTCATTTTGAGTTGTGGAGTGAGTCTTCTTGGGAGAAGCAAATTTCTCAGTTCGATGAGGGGCCGACCAATCCTCCGCCAGGGATGGAAAACTTTGCGCTCTGACGATAACAAAAATGAAGAGAATGGATTTGATGATCGGATCAATTCGCACACACCAGTTTTACTCGATGAGGCAATTGAGGCTCTAAACATAAAACCAGACGGGATTTATGTGGATGGTACCTATGGAAGAGGCGGACATGCAAAGGAGGTGCTAAAGCTTTTGGGCGTTGGGGGCTTACTAGTCGCTATCGACAAAGATCCGCAGGCTGTTGTTGAAGGAAAAAAGCTTGAATCTGACAATTTTAAAATTTTCCATGGCACCTTCGGCGATGTTAAAACGATACTCAAGAGGATCGGGGTTTGCCACGTGGACGGAGTCTTGTTGGATCTTGGGGTTTCATCGCCTCAGCTTGACACTGCGGCACGTGGATTTAGTTTCTCGCATGACGGACCGCTAGATATGAGAATGGATACTAATTCTGGCTCAACGGCTGAGGACTGGCTTAATTGCGTAACCCAAACAGAGCTGGCGAGAATTCTTAAGGTATACGGAGAGGAAAGATTTGCCCTGAGGATCGCAAAATCCATCGTTACCGCTCGGACCATTCAGAGGATAAGTACAACACGTCAACTGCGACAATTGGTTGAAAAGGCGATACCTAAAAAATTTCACTCCATAAAAAATCCAGCGACTAAGACTTTCCAAGCTATTCGTATCCATCTTAATAGAGAGCTGGAGGATTTAGAGGAGCTTCTCGGTCAGGTGGCTTCAATTTTATTAGGTGGTGCGCGTTTGGTAATCATCAGTTTTCATTCTTTAGAAGATCGAATGGTGAAGCGTTTCATCGTTAAGGAATCACGTCCGAACGTACCTGACCGTTTGGCCATTCGACAAATCGATTTGCCGAAAACGTTATTTAAATCGATTGGAAAGGCAATCCGGCCGAGCCCAGCCGAAATTCAGCGAAATCCACGGTCAAGAAGCGCGATGTTACGAGTAGCTGAGAGGTGTATTTCGTGAAGCTAAGCTTGTCAATTTTTGTATTGCTCATTATGTCGGCTATTTCGTTGGTGACCGCAAGGCACGACACGCGGAAGCTCGTTAATGAGATCGAATTGGAAAGAAATAAAGCATTACAAATTGAAAGACATCATACAAATTTGGTAACTGAAAAAGCCACCCTCACGAGTCCCTCGAGGATAGAACGTTTAGCAATACGAAAGCTGAAAATGAAGTACCCGAAACCAGAAGACATAATTTTGCTTCCTCCCCCTCCCGCGCGTGCTAAGCAATGACGTCTAAATCCCAATCAGTATTGAAAATTCGTTTGCCAGTTTGGAGAGCACGACTACTGGTAACACTCATGTTTTTGGGTTTTATGGCCTTGGCCGCGCGGGCTCTTTATTGTCAGAGTGTTAATAAAGATTTCTTGCAAGCTGAAGCGGAGAAGAGGTATTCACGAACAAAAGAACTTATTGCGACCCGTGGACTAATAACCGATAGAAACGGAGAGGCATTAGCCATTAGTACGGCTGTCGAGACGGTGACTGCTAACCCTCATCAAATCAAATTTGAGAGTATCGCCCCCAAAAAGCTGATTAGGCTGTCAGAATTACTAGATGTGAATCTTGATTATATAAAGCGTCGTCTCACACAGAAGAAAACCTTTGTATATCTGAAGAGACAGATATCACCAAGCATAGCTCGAGAAGTAATGTCCTTAAAATTACCAGGAGTATCGTTACATACGGAGTATAAAAGATACTATCCCAACGGAGAGGCAACAGCGCATTTAGTGGGCTTTACCAACCGTGACCAGAAAGGGCAAGAGGGCTTGGAGTACTCATATCAAACTACTCTTGCGGGTAAGTCGGGCAGTCGCAGAATTAACAGAAATAACAAGAATCAGGTGATCGAGGAAGTTGCCACCCTCAGCGTCGCGGAGAATGGCACGGAATTGTCGCTGTCAATTGACCGTAAACTGCAGTATGTAGCATTTTCAGAGGCGAAAAATGCGGCACTTGAGCACGAAGCCAAGTCCGCTAGTGTCGTAGTTTTGGATACCTTAACAGGGGAAATCTTAGCGCTTGCGAATTGGCCTAGTTTTAACCCGAATAATCGTTCCTCTTTTACGCCCCAGTTACTTCGTAATCGCGCGATAATCGACCAGTTTGAACCAGGATCCACATTGAAGCCTTTTACGATTGCGGCTGCGTTAGAGGGCAACTTTGTAACACCCAAAACACCAATTGATATTGAGGACGGTCGGTTACGCATCGGTGGGCGAACGATCACAGATGATCACCCAGAGGATGATAGTTTGTTAACTGTAACTCAGGTAATCCAGCGCTCTTCCAATGTCGGAACTGTGAAAATCGCTCAAAAGATGGCGTCGCACGACTTATGGGAGGTTTTATCGAATTCCGGTTTCGGTAAGAGCCCAAAACTGCGTTTTCCTGGAGGTGCTTCAGGAAGTTTGAGAGCTCCAGAAAAATGGAGGGAAATTGATCAAGCGACTATCTCTTACGGAATGGGCGTGTCTGCGAGTCTTCTCCAATTGGCTCGTGCCTACAGTATTTTTGCTCGAGATGGCGTTTTGATTCCAGTTACCTTCGAGAAGCGCACACAGACGGTGGAAGGTAACCGCGTCATTTCGAAGGGAACCGCAAGAGCGGTGCTTAAAATACTTGAGACGGTGACTCATGAGAAAGGTACCGGGTCCAGCGCTTCCATTCCTGGTTATCGGGTGGCCGGTAAGACTGGTACTGCGAAAGTAGCCTTTGGAGGCTCTTACGCCCGTGGGAAGTATCGTTCTTCATTCGTAGGGATTGCTCCAGTCTCTAATCCTCGACTCATTGTGGCTGTTATGGTTGACGAGCCGAGCTTGGGTTCATATTACGCGAGTGTCGTAGCGGCTCCAGTCTTCAAAAAGGTCATGGAAGAAGCTTTAACAACGTTAGGCATTGATCCCGACAACTATATTATTAAGCAGGAGGCAAAACGAGAAATTTTGCCAGGGCCTGTATGACTGCACCTGCTATTGAACGGTTTATCCAATCTGAGTTATCCGGAACGACTATTAATAGTGGCAATAACTTAAAACAAAAACTGAGTGAGCTAAAAGTTATTCCTACGGGTTTATCAAACGATAGTCGTCTTACCAAGAAGGGTGACATTTTTTTTGCTTATCCTGGTTTCAATCAAGATGGACGTATTCATATACATGAGGCGATAGAGCGAGGTTGTTCAGCTGTCATTTGGGAGCGGGGTGGGTGGATTTGGGACCCATCGCACAAAGTGCCGAACATCGCCTTCAAAGACGTACAAGCGTTGATGGGTGAATTTGCAGCACTTTTTTTTGGCGAACCAACGAGCGGTATACACGTTTTAGGTGTGACGGGCACCAATGGTAAAACCACATGCGTTAATTGGCTCGCTGATGCATTTTTTTCGTTAGGTCGCGATAGTGCATGTATCGGAACTCTGGGTGTAAATGTGCCAGGCAGAGCGCTTAATATCGGCTACGGGGAGAATAGAACGACACCCGATGCCATCGCACTTCAGCATACTTTTCGAGATCTTAGGAATTCCGGTGTTTCACACATTTCTATAGAGGCCTCTTCGCACGCATTATCACAAAACAGACTCAATGGAACGGAAATCGATATCGCAATTTTTACTAATCTAACCCATGATCATCTTGATTATCACGGAACGTTAGAGCATTACGGTATCGCAAAGGCGCGTCTTTTTTTATTTGAGACACTGTCGCAAGCTGTTATAAATATTGACGATGATTTTGGCGCTGATCTTGCTATGATTCTCAAGCGCCAAGACAAGCAAGTAGTCACTTATAGTACTGTGAATAAGAATGCCGATATTTTTGCAAGTCAATCGTCGTTGTCGATTAATGGTTCAACATTTAGCGTGTCTACCCGATGGGGTTTCAAGGAAATAAAATCTCAAATCGTTGGCGAGTTTAATGTGAGAAACATGCTGGCTGTTTTGGGAGGGCTACTTTGTTCGGGCGTCGATTTCTCAAAAGCCTGCGATGCGGTTGGCGCATTGAGGCATCCAAAGGGACGCTTACAACGCGTGGGAGAAAAATATGATCGGTACGTATATGTTGATTATGCCCACACCCCCGATGCACTAAGTCGACTTCTTGCGACGTTGAGGTCTCTTCTCAAGGCTCCTGGACGTGTAATTACAGTTTTTGGGGCTGGTGGCGATAGGGATAAGGATAAAAGGAAATTAATGGGACAGGCTGTGCTTGAGTTTTCCGATGTCGCGATTGTTACTGCAGACAATCCCCGGCATGAAGCGCTTGATCGTATCATAGAGCAAATAATTTGCGGTGAGGAGGATCGGTTTATCGTTGAACCGGACCGGCGATCCGCGATCTGTCGCGCTATAGGGCTATCTAATAAAAACGATATTGTTTGTATCGCTGGAAAGGGACACGAAAAATATCAAGACGTGTCTGGTGAACGCCTACCGTTTGATGATTACTTAGTCGCCGAGGAGTATTTAAAAACATTTTATTTTGACTCGAATCAATACCAGGACTGTATGAATGTTTAGGATTGATGAATACGCTTCGGATGCAAAAATAGAGCTCGTTGGTGATCCGTCGGTAATCGTTTCCAGAGTTTCTACGGATAGTCGAGATATTAATAAAGGCGACTTGTATGTTGCCCTAGAAGGCCCCAATTTTGACGGCCATGACTTTGTTCTTGAGGCTTTTGAAAAAGGCGCGGTCGCATGTATGGTCTCGGAGAATTACAGTAACTTAAGTAAGGCGGGGTCTGGAACTTACTTAAAACCCTCTGATACTCGTCGAGGATTAGGAGATTTATCTTTTTGGTGGAGACGAAAATTCAGTCCGAAAATTAAGGTAATTGGAATAACTGGGAGTAACGGTAAGACAACGGTTAAAGAAATGATCGCCAGTATTCTTCGCTGCGAAATAGGATCTGATCAGGTGCTCGCAACGAAAGGTAATTTGAATAACGATATCGGGGTCCCTAAAACTCTCTTAGATTTAACGAGTAAACACAAGTACGTGGTGGTCGAGATGGGTATGAGCAATTTAGGGGAGTTGACGCATCTAGCCAGTATTGTTTGCCCCGATGTGGCTGTCATTACAAATATCGGAACCGCCCATATTGGCGAGCTAGGTTCTCAAGATGCAATTGCTGAAGCAAAATCAGAAATTATCTCTGGTCTACCGAAAGATGGCGTGCTTATTGTTGAGGCTAGCGGGAAATATACTGATTACTTGATAAGCAAATATCCAGAGGGGACGGTTCAGAGATTTGGTAGTTCTGATGATGCGGATATTTCAGGTGAATATGTGGAATCGGCAAGATCAACTACTTTAAAGATTACTTTTGATGCATCAGCCATTGAGGTTGATTTGAAAATTCGAGGTAAGCACAATATTTTGAATGCCCTTGCAGCAGCAGCGGTTTGTTATTCGCTCAAGGTCTCAGCAAGCTCAATTAAACAGGGTCTTGAATCGTTCGATAGTGTGAAAGGCAGGCTGGAGACCATTAAGCTTAAGTCTGGAGATGTGCTTTTTAATGACACATATAACGCTAATTTTGATTCGGTTTGTCGGGCCTTGGAATATTTAGCTATGGAGCCTGGTAAGAAGATTTTCGTTTTTGGTGATATGGGCGAACTTGGTAAATTTGGTCCATCTTTGCATGAGGAGGTCGGTGAGTA
>QXZO01000093.1:0-1978 GCA_009886305.1 Betaproteobacteria bacterium | reverse complement strand
GTAGGTGAGTATGCAAAGACAAAGGGTATTGATTTGCTTTTTGGTTTCGGTGAACTTACAAAAAAGGCCGTCGCTGGTTTTGGGACTAATGCCATTCACTTCGAATCGCCAAGCGAATTGCTCGCCCACTTGAAGGCGCACTTAAATGGTGAAACATATGTTCTGATAAAAGGCTCTCGATTTATGAAAATGGAATACTTTTGCAGTTCACTAATCGCTTCATAGTATTTTTTAAAAGGGAATTTAGGTGTTTTTATTCTTATCGCAATACCTTGAAACTTATTTTAGTGGTTTCAATGCCTTCTCATACATAACTTTGAGGGCAGTATTAGCCGCATTAACGGCGCTCCTGATATCGTTTTTTTTAGGCCCTAGAATGATTAAAAAATTGACGGATTATAAGATCGGTCAAACCGTAAGGAGCGATGGTCCCAAAACCCATGAAGTTAAAACTGGAACCCCCACTATGGGGGGTGCGCTAATCCTCATAGCAATAGCTGTTACAACCCTCCTTTGGGCCGATTTGACCAATAGGTGGATTTGGGTTGTCTTAGCGGTGACTGTGGCGTTCGGGGTTATTGGTTGGATTGATGACTATAGGAAGGTGGTTTTAAAAAGTCCTTACGGTCTTTCGGCTTTAGAGAAATTTTCTTATCAATCCTTAGTTGCTGTTTTTGCTTCCTTATACTTAGCTAATGCTACTGAATTTGGGATGCAGACGGATTTAATACTTCCCTTTTTAAAAGATGTCGCAATACCGTTAGGCCTTTATGGATTTATCGTATTGAGTTTCTTAGTGATTGTTGGTAGCAGCAATGCTGTGAATTTAACGGATGGCCTTGATGGCCTTGCTATTATGCCCGCCGTCATGATTGCAAGCGCTTTGGCAATTTTTGCTTATGTAGCTGGCCATGTTGAATTCTCTCGTTACTTGGGGTTTCCTTATGTCTCTGGGGCAGGAGAGTTAGCGATTTTTTGTGCATCACTCGCAGGAGCAGGGCTAGCATTTTTGTGGTTTAACGCTTACCCAGCAGAGGTGTTTATGGGAGATGTAGGAGCATTAGCTCTCGGGGCGGCTCTCGGTATTACAGCGGTAGTTATTCGGCAAGAAATCGTGCTTTTCATTATGGGTGGGGTATTTGTCGTTGAAACGCTTTCGGTCATGGTTCAGGTGATTTCATTTAAGCTCACAGGACGAAGAGTTTTCCGGATGGCGCCGCTTCACCATCATTTTGAGCTTAAGGGTTGGAAAGAGAATCAAGTCGTCGTACGTTTTTGGATTATTACGATGATGTTAGTGCTAATCGGTCTTTCTACGTTAAAGCTCAGGTAGATGCTGCTTTATATCTAATGATGATGAATTCTCGAACGAATGATTGGTTTGACGCTTCACCTGTTGCTGCCGGAGGGCGGGTTGTTTTGGTGCTGGGGGCTGGTAAAACTGGTCTGTCTATTGTTCGTTGGTTTTCTGGGAAAGGCGCGATAGTTGTGTTAGCTGATTATCGTGTTGATGCTCCAGGTGTTACGCAGATCCGACAAGAATTTCCAGAAATGACAATTTATACCGGTCCTTTCAATGATCGTATTTTTATGGACGTCAATATGGTGGTTTCAAGTCCGGGAGTACCACTCAGTGATATACCGCTACAAAAGCTAAAAAAAATTAGGGTGCCAGTAATTGGTGATGTGGAAATTTTTCTTCGAGAGAACGTGAAGCAGCTAGGTGGTAAGGTGATTGCGATTACCGGTACCAATGGAAAAAGCACCGTAACTCGGATGGTTGAAAGTATTCTCCATGCATGGGGTCTCAACGTGATCGCAGTTGGTAACATTGGTGTTCCCGTTTTGGATGTTTTAGCTCAAATCGAACTTGGTACGCGTGAGATGCCAGATGTCTTTGTGTTAGAGATGTCTAGTTTTCAAATTGATACGACGTACTCGTTTGAATGCGATGCGTCGGTTGTGCTGAACGTTTCCG
>QXZO01000092.1:3493-4457 GCA_009886305.1 Betaproteobacteria bacterium | reverse complement strand
TCTTAGCGCCAGGAAAAAATGAGAGGGAAATATTCTTGAGAATTTCACGCTTAGGAGGAACAATTTTACCAACCCCCATCATTGTATAAACGTACTGTGCCATATTTTATATTACTGTTTTTTTTGTTTTTAGGTATTTAACGATAATTTTTTTATTACTAACACCTTATATCACAAGGTCCTTGATAGCTTTCCTGACGATTTTTAATGTCTCGATTAACCGTTATAGTAATGCATTCGGAACACTAAATTGAGGAGTTTTCTAATAGTTTCCTCAATTTTTTTTCGGAGTAATCTGGAATCGATTTAATCCTCAACCCAACACTTATATTCTTCCTCGTCCTCCACCACACAATAAACAAGCTCGCCCCTCCATCTCAATGCAATACGCAGTCTTTCATCATATCCTGACGCGACCGTCTCCCCATTCAATAAAACCTCACGAGATTCAGACTGTGATAGTTTCTTAGCATTTCCAGACATAGAAACAGATAACCCGAGCACCAAAACGATCACAGTAAATAATTTTTTCATAAATTCTCCTTTTTTTGTATTTTCGAATGTTGGCAGCAGTTAAACCGAGACCACCATCTCTTCCACTAGACGAGAACCGGCAGCTCTTGTGAATCAGTATTGTCAAACGCTTCCTGGACGAGAAAACGCAATTTATGCCTTCGCATAATGATAATTAATTTTAATTAGTACCCTACCTTGTTCTAGATAGGCGACTTTACCCACAGCTCCGCTAGTAATGGTCGGGCTATCTGGCTCCCATCGGAAGAACATACGTTGACCTTAATTCAAATGCGCGCACGACGAAAACATTTACGAAAAACCGAATAGGTTTTCTAATTCAACCTGGGGCAGTGGAACTAGAGTATTTAGATTCCATCTCGCGACGTACCTTTATCGCAATATCATTTGCGTCGAAGTGCACATCATCCCAAGTTAATGGCTGCCCCCG
>QXZO01000092.1:0-3483 GCA_009886305.1 Betaproteobacteria bacterium | reverse complement strand
TTTGGCGGTACTATCTCAATGTCACGAAGGAAAGCTAAACCTAATGGAAGCGCGCCCAGTTGTAACGACTTTTCAGCTGGAGCTAATTGCCCAACGACAGTATACCCGCCCTCACCGTCTAATACCTCACCCACTTTTAGATCTCGCTTCGCCACCGCCATTACATCCGCTCGGAATCCTGTTGGAGCACCTGTCGACTCACCACGTACCCCCACCGAAGCAACCGAAATACCGACTTCCAAACCAATCATATGCCATCGTTTATATAGCGATGCATACCGACCGGTATCATCCGTCTTTACACCATACTCTTCAAAACAGTTTTGAATATAAGAGGTATCCCCCTCGAAAACGACCCAGACTCCGTAACGGATATCATATGGAATAGGAATGCCTGAAGAGTCCAAAGACGAGACAACCTCAACCTGACCGTCATGATGCAAACACCCACCAATGGCTTTTGGTCTCATTAAATTTGGGATGTCGTCAATACTTCCCGACGGGTACTCTAGACCATCAGGCGGCGCCAAGAGTCCTGTTGCATTGCATACAGCAACACTTTCAATCGCAGGTTTTGATCCATCCAAAAATGAATTAAACATTTTTGGGTTCAGACCACCTCTCTCAGCCTGTTCAGGTGTTAATCCATAGTGACCCCAGACAGTTTCGGGGGTAGATTGCGCAAAATGCGGCATCCATTTATGGCCTCTACCAGCAGAAACGACTTTGAATCCTGCAGCTCTTGCCCAGTCAACTAAATCGCAAATCAGCGCCGGCTGGTCTCCGTATGCCAAGCTATAAATTACGTCATTTTGTTGCGCGCACTGAGCGAGGTAGGGACCGCAAAGTGCGTCTGCCTCTACTGTAACGTTAACAACATGCTTTCTATGCTCAATCGCGCTCAAAATGTGTTCCACAGCAGCCGGAGGGTTACCGGTAGCCTCGATAACAATGTCAATTCTAGGGTCAGAAATGACTTTACCCCAATCATCGGTCACCCATGTTGCGTCGGAGCGAATGGCATCATCTATTGAGGCAGCCTGATATCGCTCTTGAGCCCAGCCAACTCGCTGTAAATTAGCAAACACATTTGCGGGATTTAAGTCCGCTATAGCAGCAACGTGGATCCCTGGGGTTTTATGTACTTGCGCTAAATACATTGACGCGAATTTTCCTGCACCAATAATCGCGATACGTATTGGGTTGCTACTGTTAGCTCTTGATAATAACTTTGAATATAAATTCACTCGTCAGTTCCTTGTATCTAGCGTGCATCGTTTAAATACCCTGCAACTCCTCAGTTGGAATTCCATCACTCCAAGGCAGGGAAACCTCATAGTCCTGCACCAAACAGTCGTCAGGTAAGCACTCAATTGGAGCAAACTCCCTGCCAGCTATGTAACCTGGCCGCTTAAACCGCTTGATATGATTTGATACAGCACAAAGGCTCAGATACACCGCCTTACGATCCCAAGGTGATAAATTTGAGCCAGAGGCATGCACGAGACAAGAATGAAACAGGATCATTGATCCGGCGCGCCCTTTAGGAGAGACGATCCCGCCCTCACGTACCAAGGACGAGATGGTTTTAGGGTCGAGAGTCCACAGAGGATAACTGGTTGTTTCAGTATCGTGTCCTGCCTCCAACACACCCTGCTTATGGCTACCTGGTATAAACATGAGTGGGCCATTGTGTTCATTAACGTCATCTAAAAATATTGCGATATTCATCGCTCTGGGTTCAGGCATTAAGTCGTCTGCATGCCATGTTCCAAAATCTTGGTGCCACTGCCAAACGTCCCCATCAAATGCCGCCTTCGCATTTACCTTGAATTGGTGCATATAGACTCCCTCGTCAAATAGCTGCTCGACGGGTTTAATCATACGAGGGTGACGTGACAGCCGTGCAAACGCTGAATTATAATTATGGGCAGCCCAATTAGTGCGCACAGCTTTTTTACCCTTTTCCCTTAAATTACAGACAATATCTAACGCAAATAGATCATCCAATTGTGAAGTGAGCGACTCCATTTCGGCAGTTTCGAATAGCGACGGAAAAAATAAAAATCCCTTTTCGTCAAATTCTTTCAACTGCTCTTGGCTTAGTTGTTCCATAGATGCAATTCCTTTCTAAAAAAAGTGCTCAATTAATTATTTACTATTGACGACTCAAGGCGCTGGCTAGCGCTTCTCCCGCGGACTCGCCATGCGCTCGAGCCAATTGTTCCGCCAACAAACAATTTCCTTCATTTATAGCCTGCAATATCCCCTCATGCTCGTCCCAAATGCTATCGACGTCGCTCAGTTGTGCGACCACAGCACCCATTGCTCTTCTAATGTGCTGCCAATGAAATTCGGCTGAGTCCTTAATCATCGAGTTTCCTGATACGTGATAAATTGACTGATGAAAATTTAAGTCTGCCTCGATCAGGGATGAGATTTTTCCAGTTAAACCAGCCTGCCTCCCCCGTGCTATCAGCTCAGAATCAAGTACGAGATGCTTCCTTGCGGCCTCTCTGGCTGCCAAGCCATCTAGCACTGATCTGACCTGATATGTTTGACGAATTACGTCTGCATTGATCGGCGCGATCATGAGGCCTCTCTTGCCTGCGTCAACAACAAACCCGTCTTTCCGAAGCAACCTAAGGGCTTGCAGGACAGGCTGCCGAGAAACATTTAAAGACTCTGCCAACCCCTGCTGCGTCACTCTAGTCTCAGGGGTTAATTGCGCCGTACAAATGGCCTCAAGTAAATTTTCATATACTTGATCGGTTAGATCTGGCAAGGCGTCAATTTCTTGCAATGGCGGCACAGATTTCTCTCTAATTTGGTAATTCGTATACCGTATACCAAAAAATAAAAAAGTACAATAAAAAATTTGGATCTCTGCGCCAATTTGTTATACGGTATCGCTCTTATGAAATCACTAGGCAAGACAAAAACAGCATTTCTGCTTTTAGGTGTAGCCCTAGTGGCTGCAGCATTTCTAGTCCCCACTAAAGAAACCCCAATATCAATACTTACCCCGGATATCATATGGGGTCAGCTCTCCATTTCACCCCGCCCTGATATCAATGTAACCGGAGTTCACCCAAACTCTATTGTTTTTGTATCAAATATTGAGCCCCAGGCGAGACTAACCATCGCAAAAAACGGAAACTTCAGCAAGACTCCAAAAGATATTATTACATCACTTTGTCGAAACGACCGATGTACCTACGTTGCGTATAACAATCCCGACGTAGACGGCGCCATTGCGAGATTTCAATCTGATGATGACCTTCAATTAGTACTCATCCGCTCACAAAAAGAACAAGTCTGGATGGAATATAAAGGCCCAACTGCGGCTTTCGTCTTCTTCGAACCACTAATCAGTGAGGTTCATCAGCAGATCGAATCAAAGAACCAAGTCATCTAAATAAATACAAACCGTAAGTTATTGGTATGTCTTCCGAATAAACGAGCTGGACAAACGAACGAGGC
>QXZO01000091.1 GCA_009886305.1 Betaproteobacteria bacterium | reverse complement strand
CAAATAAAACAGACCTACAGCCCTATACAATGCACCACTATCGAGATAAGAAAATCCGAGTCGTCTCGCAACTTGCCGCGCTACAGTGCCTTTTCCGGAGCCACTCGGACCGTCGATCGTTATGACTGGTGCCCGCAGCACCGCATCCAGCTTCTCGAAATAATCAGGAAAGGTTTTATAAACACATTTCGGATCATTGATTGTAATATTGACACCTGCAAACGAAACTAACGCAAAACACATTGCCATACGATGGTCGTCATAAGTGTCAATAGCGACTCCTTCATTAAAGTACTTCGGTGGCTCGATTTCTAAGCCATCAGGACTTTCAATCACGTTCACACCAAGCTTTCGCATTTCGGTACTCATCGCATAAAGGCGGTCAGTCTCTTTTACACGCCAGTTACCAATATTTCTCAGTCGACATGGACCATCCGCAAATAAGGCAATAATTGCTAAAGTCATCGCGGCATCTGGAATATGATTGAGATCCAAATCAAAAGCCCGAATCCGACTTTTTTTAGCTATCGTAACTGACAAGCCTTGTTCTGCCGAATTAATGTTTGCGCCTATATCGGTCAAAATATCTAATAATTGGATATCTCCTTGAATACTTTCCCTGACGATATTTTTAACGACCACCGGACCACCACCAAGCATGCTCGCCGCAAAAAAATACGAAGCACTACTCGCATCCCCCTCCACGTCATACCTAGGTGGTCCTGAGTAGGACTGTCCGCCCTCAATTTCAAATTGCTTCCAATTGTCATTCGTCACATTCACGCCGAAAGAATTCATCAGCTTTAACGTCAGATCAACATATGGCTTTGAAACTAAAACTCCATCAACTTTTATAACTACTTTTTCCCCTGTTAGAGGCAACGCTAATAACAAACCAGTGAGAAATTGACTCGAGATATTGCCATTAACAATAACCAGCTGAGAAAAGTCTAGCCTCTCACTTTTTATAATACGCAATGGCAAAAACCCTGTTTGGCCCTCGTAATTGATTTCAGCACCAATACTTAATAAGGCGTCCACCAAATCCCCTATTGGGCGCTCATGCATTCGAGGAACACCACGTATCTTATATTTCCCTTTACCTAAGGCTAAAACTGGCACCAACGTTCGCACCGCCGTACCAGCATTTCCAAGAAATATGTCTGCATTCGTGGTGGGAAATAAGCCACCACATCCAGAAACCCTGGTAATCTCCCCAGCAACATCGATCTCCACACCTAATGTTTGAAGCGCATCAATCATGACGCCCGTGTCGTCAGAGTGGAGAAGACCCCTAAGTTCTGTTTGCCCAGATGACAATGCCGCGAGAAGCAATGCACGGTTAGAAATACTCTTTGAACCTGGGACCGACAATTCACCGCCAGCTCCAAAGGGTGCTTTAAGCACGATCGAATGATCGTCTTGAGAAACAATCATTGCTTTAACGCCCAGTTATTTCTCGCTATCGCTGCAGCATCAAATATGTTCTGGATCGCTTCATAATCTTCAGATATTAGTAATTCTCGAATATTTTCTAGGCTACGAATAAAGGACTCAACGTCCTCAAGGATGGCGCCGCGGTTTGCTCTACAGATATCGACCCACATCTCAGGGGAACTGCCCGCGATACGCGAGAAATCAGGAAACCCTCCTGCAGCAAAATCGAATAAATCCGCCGTATCTTCTCGTCGATTCATCATCTCAACTAACGCATAAGAAACGATATGCGGAAGATGACTTACTGCAGAAAAAATTTTATCGTGCTTCTGTTCGGACATTTTGGTCACGCAAGCCCCACACGATTGCCAAAGCCTCTGGACCAGGTCGATAGAAGTATTTTTAGTCTTCTCTAAAGGGCACAAGACCACATTTTTACCCTCAAATAGTTCAGCATCAGCGGCTTGTGCACCAATTTTTTCCGAACCAGCGATCGGATGTCCGGGGACAACAAAACCAACACGTTCAGGTATGACTCTTTCAACCATCTTTTTGAAATCGCCCTTCGTACTGCCAACATCAGTTAGAACCAATTCGGTATTTGAGCTTAATTTTATTTCCTGCAAAATTGTCTCAACTTGCTTTACCGGAACGGCAACTACAACTAGGCTTGCGCGTTCGATACCTTGTTGAATATCTATTGCCACTTCATCAATCAAGCCATGCTGATGCGCGAAGGTAATATTTTTTTTACTTCGACCCACCCCAACAACCTTGCCAACGGCTCCCTCACGTTTCAAACGAGCAGCAATCGACCCTCCAATTAAACCCACTCCTATAATCGTGAGCTGCTCTATATAAAATCTATCCATGAGCGTTTTTAATTTTCTAAAGTGCTCATAATGCTCTTTAGTGCTAAACAAAACCGTTCATTTTCGCGTTCAAGGCCAATGCTGACACGCAGATGATTGTGTAGCCCATATCCACCGAGCGGTCGAACGATAATCCCTCGCTCCAATAGTTTCGTATATATCTCGGCACCCGTTTGTTTAAATTGAATCGTTAAAAAATTACCGTGAGAAGGAATAAAAGCAAGTTCAAGTTCCTCTGCTACTGAGATCAATTGCTTCATCCCCGCATTGTTAGCATGGACAGAGGCTTGAACAAATGAATCATCTGATAACGCTTTAGCGGCAGCTGCTAAACCATAACTGTTCACATTGAATGGCTGGCGCACACGATTTAAAATCTCAGCAATACTCGGACTAGCAATGCCGTAGCCAACCCTAAACGACGCTAATCCATAAATTTTTGAAAACGTACGCGTCACTAAAAGGTTAGAGAACCTCTTAATCCAATTAACACTCTCCGATTGGAGATTCTCGGGTAAATATTCGTAGTATGCCTCGTCGAGAATAACCAAAATATGTTCGGGTACGCTCTCAATGAATCTTAAAACTTCCGCAGGCGGTATAAAAGTGCCTGTGGGATTGTTTGGATTTGAAATGAAGACAATACGAGTATCGTTTTTAATAGAATCGTGCATGCGTCCAAGATCATGGCCATAATCAATCGAAGGAACTTCAATACCCTTTGCCGCTCGACTTTGAGTCGCCAGTTTATTCACAACGAAGCAGAACTCGGAATAAATAGCAGATCGGTCGCGATCCAAGAAAGCGATTGCAGCCATTTCTAAAATATCGTTAGATCCATTACCTAGTATTAGATTATCCGCTTCAATTCCCAACTTACTGCAAAGTCGATCTTTGAGAGCGTACCCGCTTCCATCAGGATATCTAGCGGCGTCGTTCAATTCTCTGCTCATCTCCTGTGCAACTAATTTGCTGCAACCCAATGGATTTTCGTTAGAAGCCAGCTTTACAATGGTCTCTGGGTCAAGTGACAGCTCTCGAGCAAGTTCTTCAATCGGTTTGCCCGGTTGATAAGGCGCGATATTCTTAACGCAATCTATAGGTATCGGAAAGCTTGGCATGAAAATTAGAAATACAAATCAATGTTTAAACCGTCTTAGGATAAGACCCAAGAATTTTGAAAAACCCTGACTTCACACGCACTTCTGCTAGCGCAGCCGCCATAACCTCATCATCCTGATGACCCTCTAAATCAATAAAGAACATATATTCCCAAAGGCCAACTCCGGAGGGCCTAGACTCAAGACGCGTCATGCTAATACCGTTCTTCGCTAAAGGCTCTAGCAAATTCAGTATCGCACCAGGCTTATGTTGTGCGGCCAGCACAATGGATGTCTTGTCAGCCCCCGAAGACCCAACTAACGATTTAGAAATGACACCGAAACGTGTGGTGTTATCCGATTTGTCTTCAATTGAAGAATGAACAACAAGCAAACCATAGCGTTCTCCAGCAATTCGACTGGCAATAGCAGCGGAGCGCTGCTCTTCAACAACCATTTTGGCTGCCGTTGCATTACTAGCTACCGGAATTAGTTGAGCAGAAGGGAAATTATCCCCGAGCCATTTTTGACATTGCGATAAACTCTGTGAGTGAGCGTAGATTTTTTCTATGTCCTGCGACTTTTCCATGCTGAGCAAATTGTGCTTTACAGGCAATCCCACCTCTCCAGACAGCGACAAAGAACTCTCAAAGAGTAAATCTAGCGTGCGGCTAATTGCACCCTCCGTTGAATTCTCAAGCGGTACAACTCCATATGCGGCAGCATCTGAGGCAACCGACCTAAACACCTCATCAATGGTAGGACAATAGACAAGACTTATCTGTGAGCCAAACTGTTTTAAAACAGCCTCCTCGCTAAAGGTGCCCGTTGGACCTAAACAGGCAATAGTCAGAAGCTCCTCCTGGGCACGACAAGAGGAAATAATTTCCGTAAATAAATGTGAAACTGTGTCGTTTGTCAAAGGCCCAGAATTTATTTCATGCAACCGACGGTGGACTTGGGCTTCCCGCTCCGGACGATATACAACCCCTTGTTTTTTTGCCTCTCCTACTTGCCTAGCAATTTCTGCGCGCTGATTCAGTAGACCCAGCAATGAATCATCGATAGCATCGATCTGCTGCCTTAGACCTGATATCTCGTCGCTCATGAGTCGTCTCTAAGCTCCATTTAAGTAACGGACGCGCTGCACGCCCTCGATATTCCTAATGGTATTAAGCACATCATCTCCAACGGAGTCATCTACGTCAACCAACGTGATCGCAATCTCATTCAATGATTTATTAATCATGTTATGAATGTTTAGCTTCGCATCACCCAAAACTGTTGAAACCTGGCTCACCATGTGAGGCACATTCTCATTGATAACAACTATTCTAAATGGAGATTCACGAGACATTAAAACATTCGGAAAATTCACTGCGTTTACTACGTTCCCATGCTCTAAGTAACCACGTATTTGTTCGACCACCATGGTCGCACAATTTTCCTCAGCTTCAACCGTGGATGCTCCTAGATGAGGCAAGGCGATTACTCCATCAACATCAATTAGGGACTCATTAGGGAAGTCACAAATATATTGTTTGATTTTTTTTGCTCTCAGCGCAGTTACTAGTGCGGCATTATCTACAACCGCGCCTCTTGAGAAATTTAAAAGAACAGTATCGGCACTCATTAATGCTAAGCATTTATCATCGATTAAATTTTTAGTCGCATCATTTAACGGCACGTGTAGCGATATGAAGTCTGAATCCCTTACCAAACTTTCTATTGATGCAGCCTTAACAACACCCGCAGGCAAACTCCATGCAGCTTCTACGGTAATTCCCGGGTCGAAGCCAACAACGCGCATACCAAGTCTCATAGCAACATCGGCCACCAGACTCCCGATCTTACCAAGCCCAATAATTCCTAAAGTTCGTCCTGGCAATTCACGTCCAGCGTATTTCTTTTTACCTTCCTCGACATTTTTTGAAAGCTGCCCATCTAATGTTAAATTGCTAACGAAGTCTATAGCTCCAACCAAGTTACGGCTGGACAACAACAATCCTGATAGGACCAATTCTTTAACAGCATTAGCATTGGCACCAGGGGTGTTGAACACCGGTACACCTAGGCTAGCAAGTCGAGAAATATCAATGTTGTTTGTTCCAGCACCTGCTCGGCCAACAGCCAATAGACCTTTAGAAGGCTCAAGTTCTAACAAATTTGCAGACCTAACCAATATCGCATGAGGCTCATCAACATCCGCTCCGTGAACGTAACGGCCTGCTGGAAATTGACTCAGTCCCACCTGAGCAATATTGTTTAACGTTTTTATTCGATAGATTTCATCGTACGGCATTGCTCATTCCCTTATCCATATTTCTGTTCAAAATGCTGCATGAAACCAAGCAGGATCTCGACTCCCTCGATGGGCATCGCATTGTAAATTGATGCACGAATCCCCCCTACAGAGCGGTGCCCCTTCAACTGCAACAAACCACAATCTTTAGCATCCTTCAAGAATTTATCCTCAAGGCTCTCGTCGCAGATTCTAAACGGTATGTTCATGCGGGATCGACAATTCTTTGCAACTGGACTTCGATAAAATCCAGTTAAATCAATTTGGTCATAAATCATATTTGATTTTTTAATGTTCTTTTGTTCAATTGAAGATAGTCCACCTTGCTCACTAAGCCACTTAAACACTAACC
>QXZO01000090.1 GCA_009886305.1 Betaproteobacteria bacterium | reverse complement strand
TAGGGTTTTTATAAAGTGTTTATTCTTGGGATTTAGAAGACCATCAATACGAATGGGCACTGTAGATGCGTCATCGATGTCTGGGTTGATGCTAAGGGTAATCGCTGATTCTTTGCCAGTTCGTATTGGTCTGTCTCCGAACATGAGTGTTTTTATTGTCCGCCACTCTGGGACCTCGCTCTCAGTGAGTTCTACAGACTCCGCTGCGTTGAGGTTGGCAGTTAACATTAATGACGTTGTGAGGAGAAGTATCTTGATCGGTTGTATAAGCATCGCTATGGGACCATTCGATTAAATGTGAAAAAACCTAATTATTGTCTATCCGAAACATTACCTCATTTCGTCGGAGCATGGGTAGCGTCCAAGGAGGGTTATAGAACGCATAGATTGGATTTTTCTGAATTCGAATATTATTTTCTGCGGTGAAAGCTCTGAGTTTTTTTTCGTATTTATTAATGTTTGATGCCGAATTCATACCGGAAAATTGAATGGCAATGAAACTTTGAGAAGGAATCTCCGATAATTTAACCGCGACATTATTGGGGTTTGGCAGTGTCTCTAGAGCGTATTCTGATGGCATCGTAAAGTTGATGACCCAAGTGTCGTCGATCAAACTCTGCTCCACGGGTGCTGTCATCGCGATTTTTTGATTTTTAGATGTTTTACCATTCTGGCTGATAGTTTCTCGCTCCAAGACCGCTGCTTTTGGGCTGTTATTGCCAAAGATGTAATCGGCAAGTTGCCGGAATCCAGTTGAGATTGAATCTTCTCGCGGCCCAGATACAGAGACTTGGGCGATAATTCTAGGGGCATAGTCGCGCAACTCAATCGTTTTATATTTTTCGATGACTACGTACTCGGGATGTTCTACGTTACTCATAAGAGGACCACTGAGTAGAGCTCCTACCAAAACCACTAAAAATAATCCCATAATGACCGGCTTCCATTTAACGGTCATGATTCAGGGGTAGGCTCTTATAGCCGCAGATCGCAAGTAGGATCCAAGCAACCATGATAATTGAGCCCCCGAACGGGGTTACATTCACGAGTTTCGGCATATCCAGTACGACTGAGAGATAGATGCTGAAACTAAAGAGAGAGGTTCCCAGGATAAAAAATTTCCCACTCCAATGAAGTAGCGATGATTGAATCGGCTGAATGCCGCTTGCGATAAAAAGGCCGATAGACGTGATAACGACTGCGTGAACTTGATTGTATCGAACTGCTGTCATTAAAAACCGAAAATGCTCCTCCGATATCGCCTCTCTCAGGCCGTGTTCAGCGTAGGCACCAAAAGCGACCGATATAAATCCGAGCACTCCACCGATTAAAAGTATCATCCTAATTCCTTTATATCCAAGATTTGATTCGCCTCTCGTATGATTTGTGCAGAGCAAAAATATACACGTTAAAAATGAGAGATTGATATTACCTGTAGGACGGAGGTCCTATTTGTGGGCGCACAAAAAACATTCTTATTTAAAATTATTGTAAGTCTAACATCGTAAGTTTTTTTTCTTATAGCCCGCTTAAGCAACCTTATGACATGTCGTTAATTTAAAGGTTCATATGAAACGACTTGTGTTTTTTGAAAAGATATAGGATTATTCATTGCGTTACTAAAAACTTAGGGGCCAAGCTTAATCACTAAGATGTAACTAATTTGTCATTTTTTTTGTGTAAAAAATTAACAGGCAATTCGCCTCACTGAGAATTAGCCTACATTTTTTAAAAATACGGAGGATTTAGTCATGCGAGCTTTCTTAATAGCGATTTCTTCATTGATGTTTATTTCAGGCACTGCGTTTGCCGATGGTCACGGTCATTTGGCTAAGTCGGGAGTCATTAATTTTCATACGGGTTGGACATGTGAATACCCAACCACGCCGGGTTCAAACGATACCGCGGTTGGTGGCGTCAACTGTAAAGGTTATACATTCTCTTCGGATGGATCTCCAGCATTACATGAAGGTGTGGCTGGATGTTATGGAGCATTTGATATCAAAGGTGATGTCGTTGGTAAATGTTCATGGAGCGATGCTGATGGCGATAATTTGTATACTTCGTTCGAGGGTAATGCAGGTGCTAACAAAGGGACTAACTACATTACTGGTGGAACGGGCAAGTATGCGGGCATTACTGGGCAAGGACCTTGGGTTTGTAGTGGTGCTGCTGGGGGCGAGTCTATGTGCAACCAGAGCCTAACTTACGAAATAAAATAACTATGTAGGTCAGATCTCCTGATTCAAATCATCAGATCAAAATGAGGCGCCTACGGGCGCCTTTTTTAATCCGTAAGGAATTATGTAAAATTACGTATTAGAATTCTTTTTTGAGTAATGTATGAACCAGACAAGTTTTGATTCAGATCAAGTCGAGTGGCGCAGAATTACTGATCCGAGTTGCGTGGAGTATAAAGTTGACTTCGAATTCAGTTTAATGGGTTTTGATCGTGATGTTGGTAGACTGGATATGTTACTTCGATATGCGAAGGGCCAAGGCCATTGCCGGCGACATCGGCACGTGGCCTCAACCATGACGTTGGTCCTCGAGGGAGAGCAGCATCTTAAAGAACTGCAAAAGGACGGTTCAGTTAAACATATTCTTCGTCGAAAAGGAGATTATGCTTTAGCGCCAGCAGATGCGCGACCTCATCTTGAGCATGGTGGTGATGTGGGTGGTACCGTATTTCTGTCGATGTGGGCGCCAGATGGAATTCTTTTTGAATATTTTTCAGAGGACTCACACAGGTCTTTGGGGACTGTATCAATCGATGAATATGTAGCGAGTTGGAAGCGCGGAGAGGTATACGGTGTTGCTTCTTGACCGTTTGAATGCGTTTTTGCTGTCTTTGACCAGTGATAATTTGGCATTAAGCTCCAAAACAATAAGGCGCTGAATATTCAGCGCCTCATATAAGTAAGCTACTCAGCGAACTTTGGTTTACTCGGCATAAAATCCAACACCACAGTACATATTCCTTACCTTTGTTACGAATGATGTTTTGGTGTATGTCTCTTCGCTACCGGTTGTTGGTCTCACGAGTTTGTAGGTTATTTTTTTAATCTCACCTTTTCCAACGCTAGAAACCAGTGACCAAATACTCACTCCGTCCTCGTCCATTAGTTCTGAGCCGTTCATACCTAGTTGTGTGGGGTGAGCTAGAAGCACGCCTTTAGTGTCGAAGCAGAACACGTATAAATCTTTATATCCGAATCCGCCTTCTAGGTCTGTGAACGCATCTAAGGCTCTAATCTTGTCACTTTTTACTAAATTAATTGCCCGCTCAATCATTACTTTTGCCTCTGCTTCCGTACCGAATTCTGCAGTCTGCCCGACTGTAGCGCTCATACTGAAAAATAGGGTAGCTGTGGCAAGAATAACTTTTTTAAACATAATTAAATACTCCTGTAATGTAATTTGATGTTTTTAAAATTTTTGTTGGACAATTTTAATAAAAAAAACAGTAAGTGTGTAAAGTAATTTTTTGTTTTCTGTTCCGGGTTTCTGGTTAGTTAAGGTTTATCAGCCAGCTAAGTCCGGTATCATCAAAGTTTAAAATATTGGAGTTGTTATGACTTGGACAGGTAAGCTACTGCACATCCACATTGCTCCGGAGGCTAGCCATGAAATGGAGGAGCAAGCTGAGGCTGAGCTTGTTGCGGGAAGAGGTATCGTTGGAGATCGCTACTATTTGGGTCTTGGTACGTACTCGCCTAAGCCTGACTGCAGAGAAGTTACATTAATTGAGCGGGAAGCATTAGACGCGCTATCCCGTGATGATCCGCCAATGCAAGGTGCATCTATTTATGTAGATCCGATAGAGCATCGACGGAATTTGACTGTGGAGGGCGTGCCACTAAATCACTTAGTAGGGTATCGTTTTCAAATTGGAGAGGTGATTCTATCGGGTGGCAGGCTAAACTTTCCATGTCAATATTTAGAGCGCTTACTTGACCGTCCAGTGTTCCTGCCACTTTATAATCGATCGGGGCTTAATTGTTGGATTGAGCAGGGAGGAATTATTCGCCCAGGAGATGCGATCATTCCCCTAAATGAAGTCACAGATAAACCTCACCGCTAGGTGGACCATCAATGAGTGTAAGAATCATAATGAAGCTGCTCGTCGAGAATCGGGAACAGCTAGACCATGATTTAGTCCGAATAGCATTCCGACACCCCATAAGGCCGCAATTACCCATATGGACCCCCGGCGCGCATGTGGACGTTCGACTGGGGGACGGGAAAATCAGACAATATTCTCTCACCAGTGATCCAAGCGATCTCTCGCGATACGCCATTATCGTCAAACGAGAAAGGGATGGCCGAGGTGGGTCAGACTTTATTCATGAATTCTTCACAGAAGGTACCCATGTGCGGGTCTCAATGCCACGCAATAATTTCAAGCTTGCGAAGGGTAGAGGTGTATTAATTGCTGGAGGGATTGGTGTTACCCCATTGATTTCAATGGGGAGGGCGTTGTCCCAAAGTAAGATGCTTGAGTCATTTCATTTTTGCTCTAAAACTTCTCGTCCAAGTATAGAGGGGGAGTTGTCTCAGTTTTGTGGAGATTCTTTGAGTACTTACTTTTCAAGCGACTCAGATAGTCAACGACTTAATGTGGCGAGTGTGATTGAGAATGTGTCATCAGATCTGCACATCTATTGTTGTGGGCCTGAGCGTTTGATGTCAGAGGTTAAATATCTGACATCTGATTGGAATCCAGATCAGTTGCACTTTGAAGCATTTAATGTTTCTGAAGACCAGAGTCAAAAAGCAGAGCCTTTTGACGTTACCGTATCGAGCACTGGAGAGACATTACGTGTTTCAGAGAGTCAATCAATACTTGATGTATTAAGAGTGGCAGGGTATGTCATCCCTTCATCGTGTAGGCAAGGCATTTGTGGCACCTGTGAATGTGGATACACCTCTGGAGAGGTTATTCATCGAGATTCAATTCTTAGTCCTGACGCAAGGCAAGACCGAATGATGCTTTGTGTTTCTCGAGCTCGGGTGTCGGTTATACTCGATTTATGAGTGGGAGCATATTGGAAGAGGTTTGGGTTTTTAGATACTTCGTGGCATGCAAGCTAAGTCAACGAGGAGTCCGCTACCGGTGGTGGGTGGGTTGTCTCTCCATTCTGAGTTTATCTCTGATCGATAGACCTCTCGGCCTGAGGCATGAGTTCTTTCGAAAAAGATAATTCTCAAGGTCTTTTGTTTATAGGTTCGACAATCTACTTCAATCTCACGCACGAACGACTGGAAAGTTATTTGTTTCCCACTAGGTTCGGCGACCTGAGGAATAAAAAAATCTATAAGATTTTTTACGCCTCTTTTGTCTTCGCTAATCTTGGTGATATTGTCGATGTCTAGATAAATCACCATACTCTCTGTTTGATCAATTTGTTGCCAATCTGCTATCACATGAAATGGAAATAGTGCAAAAATCGCAAAAAAACGCGCCGTAATGTGTGCCAGCGCATTCGTCGATCGACTGTAGCGCTCAGTCAAACATGTCTTTCTCGGTAGCTACCAAATGGTCATGAATAGGCTGAAAATGTAACCATCCGATGTAATCGCTACCTACGTTCTCTCTGCTGTAAACGGCTCTTTCGTGAGGAACGAGATTCGGGTTTTTCCCCGTTGACATCACCAGTAATTCTTGTTGGCAGCAACGCTCAAGTGCACTGAACCAAAAGGCTGCAGAGTCTATGCTGTGTTTACTCATTGTAAGAAGGCCATGGTTTTGGTGGATGACTGCTTTTACGTCTTTAAAGGATTTGGCAACGTTCATTCCTGCGTCTTCACTGACGGCAACCGCTCCCGCTTCTTCCGTTATAACATTGTGATCTTCGTAAAATGCGCAGGCATCTTGGGAGATAGGCTCTAGTTTTTTCCCAAAAGATGCAAATGCAGCGCCATAGAGTGTGTGAGCATGGCACATGGCGACAATTTCAGGGTGCTCTTTGTGAACGGCTGCGTGTAGAACGAAGCCGGCTCGATTTACCGAATAATCTCCCTCCACTACTTTTCCATCATGGTCTACTAAGATTAAGTTGGACACCTTGACATGTTTAAAGTGGACCGCCATCGGGTTAGTCCAATACAAATCTTTAAATTCTGGGTCTCGAACCGTTAAGTGACCGGCGAAGCCATAGTCAAATTTGAAATATGAGAACGCCCGGCAAGCTACAACTAGTTTCCTCTTGAGTTCATTACGTAAGTCTACAAAATTCGAGAAACGCTTAGCTTTCGGGAAGGTTAAATCAGTCTGAGTGGGTTTGTAGACGGAATCTTCTTCTTTAAATTCGGTGTACATGTAAATCCTTATTAATGAGAACGTTTTACCGTCTCGGAGAAATAATTTTTGAAATAAGAGCCATAACAATATTTTATGAAAATTTAACTTAAGCCAATCTAAATAATACAATATTCCGCATCTAGCGGTGGATATAAATTAAACAAGATTGTTGCACTGCAAATTATCATCATTCAAGTTTATTGGCTCGCGTATAATTAAACACTACTTGTTTTTAATGGGGTTTTAAGGCACAGTTTTGTTTAACGCTGGATGCTGACTTGTCTTCATCGATGATCGTATTACGGCGTTCATCTGATTAATCAAAATTGAAGGAGGGTTTATGAAACGAGCAGTTTGGTTATCTGTTATAGCCTCAGGATTTATTTTCTTTTCATCAAGCGTCTTGGCCGCTAAGTGTGATGGTAACTGGAGTAATATCGGGGACGTCGGTGAAACCGTTGACCTTGGCGGGGGTGTTACCTTCACCGTTTGGAGGGCGGCTGGTACGACCTCTAGCGCTAACTCACCCATGAATGCAGCGGGACATTGTGGCGGCTATATCGTTACTTTTCCAGATGGTACCTCGAAATTGAGTTACGCGTGTGCTCGAAAGGATAAAGACGGCGGTATTCATGTTGATGCCGGCGGCATGGAGCCGGGAGATTCTCGCGGGACTTGGCTTACAGTTTTAGGCACCGGTACCCTTGAGAAATTCAAGGGATCTGGAACGTGGGCACCTACATTCACAAACGAAAACGTTACGCTGGGTGAATTTGAAGGTGAATGCACCAACTAGTTGCATTGAACATTAAAAATCGGTAGCTACAGTTAACCTGTTGCTACCGATTTCAGTATTAACAACAATTTTGATATGTTTAAAGGCGAAGAGGAGCACTTGTCTAGTCCTCTTCGATTTGAGCCTGAATGTAATTTGCGATACCCATGTCCTTAATCAACGACAGCTGTGTCTCGTAGTCGTCGATTGAAGATTCTGAGTTTGAGAGTAGCGACTCAAGTAAATCTCTTGTGACAAAGTCTTGTTGTTTTTCGGCTTCAACAATTCCCTCCAAGAGTCCTGCATGTTGCATTTTGGATTCAAATTGCAAGTCAGCCTTGATGCACTCCTCAACGTTCTCTCCTATGGATAACGATCCCAGCGCCTGCAAGTTGGGTAGTCCCTCTAGGAATAAAATTCGTTCTATAAGTTTGTCAGCTTCTTTCATGACCCGTATTGAGTTCTTATATTCAGATTCGTTCAACCGCTCAAGCCCCCAATTCTTAAACATTCTTGCATGAAGGAAGTACTGATTA
>QXZO01000009.1 GCA_009886305.1 Betaproteobacteria bacterium | reverse complement strand
TTGGATCGTTGAGAAAGACCTCAACGTCGGCTCCTCGCCCCAACCGAATTGGCGCACCAGTAATACTTTTATCACGAGAAACCAGATCACCGGAGGTCTTTCTTTGAAGGGTTCGAAGTATTAGTTTCATAGCGGCCGCCGATTACCAGTAAAAAAATACAGCAAACACATGTGCAGCTAGCGCAACAAGCGTTCCGATAGAAAGTGGAATATGGAAATAAAGCCACAAGCGAACCAAGGTGGCTGCACGAACGTAAGTCCTAAGGCGGCGCAGCAACTCAGATTTTCTGATCAACACCCCGCGAAGTTTTCTCAGCGCGACCTCTTGCTCTGTCCCGCTGACATCAGCAGCATCCAAGAACTCCAATGCGAGCTTGGTTGGACAATCTGCAGGATCCAGATTCAACATTTTAGCCAGTGACCCACCGACTTGTGTCTCGTCAGCCGCACGAAGAATCGATGCATTTATTTCGTCACCTAGACCCATTGCAGCGTCTCGAGCTTGTAAGTCTAGCTCGGATAACTCTAGCAAAATTTCAGCCCGAGTCAGTCCTTGACGTGACCCAGTCAGTATCGAAGGATAACGCACATAACAAAAAACTCCGTACATCCCACTCAAAACTGTCAGCAAAAGAAGAGTCCACAGAAGGGAATGCAGATTTAAGCCCAGCTGAAAGCCGGAATGGAAAAGACTCAAAAAGATTACCAATACACCTAGATAGACGTGTGCGCTCAGCCAACCTTTAAGCAGGTCAGTACCACTCATAAATTGGCGCTTTTTAATTCCAAACCAACCTAAAAATAAAACAAGCACCGCACTAATTGTACCCAGTGTATATCCGAACCATGTTCCTCCGTTAGGCGCTCTTCCCGGATCGTGAGCTAAATAAGCAACCAGCGTAACCAGCAACACAACAGCACTTATTTTCAAGTACTTATAATTTTTGTAGGCTAGAAAAGACTCGCTCAGCTTAATCTCCATGTGGCTACGTCACTTTCCTTGTAACTGAATTAAAGCCTGCGGAGCCACTCGAACGGCTGCACCAGTTGGGCACGCTCTAACGCAAGACGGACCACCTTCATAATCTCTACACATATCGCACTTAACGGCTTTTTTAGGCGATTTCTCACTTGTGTCATTTTTTGCAAAAAGTCGAGATAGGATTCCGGACTTTTTGTTGTCAAGTGACGCAAGCTGGATCACACCGTAAGGACAACTACGCGCGCAGTTACCGCAACCGATACAACTATCTTCTATGAATACTTCCCCAGACGGAGAGCGTTTAATTGCATCTGGTGGACAATCAGTCATACAGTGAGGATTTTCGCAATGTCTACAAGAGGTGGGGATGTGCATCGTTTCATAAGTTGGGCCAGCCTCACGATCTAGCCGAGAGATACCATCATGCGTTTCTGCGCAGGCCGTCTCACAATTATCACACCCTACACATAGTGACTCATCAATTAGCAAAACATCCGTTGCCTCACTGACTCCTTGCTCAAGCAAAAACTCAAGAATTCCGCCGCCACCCCCTGTTTGTGAAATTCTCTCATTTTGAGTAATACGGTCTTTAAATTTCTCCTCAACCGAAGCCTTGAGCTTCGGATTCGATGCCATGAGGTTCTTAAACGCTGAGCCATCTATCCTGATGGTCTCACTCGCCACCGCCGCAGTCACGCTTGCTGATCTGGGAGCATCTGAAATAAGCCCCATCTCTCCAACATAATTTCCTGAAGCCACGTAATTAAGAACGACACTGCGACCATCAAGGCGCTTTGCAATAGATACAGAGCCCTTGCGAATCAAATGAAGCGAATCAGCCTCATCACCTTCATGAAACAAAACCTCGCCCGATTTATATGACTTTATTTCCGAACTTTCGGCTATTTCTAAAAGATCGTCTCGAGACACGTCAGGTGCAATATAGGTTTGGATCTGCCTTATCGCCGCCTCTCGGTCCAAGGCTTGGCGCACTTCTGGAGAATTACCTCTAAGTTTGATCATCGTGCGTCTTGGAATTTCAATCAAGACACAGTTTGACTCAGATTTTATGGTCGCCGTCCTTCTGCGCCCAGAAATCAAACCCATTTCTCCGAAGTAGTTCCCTAGCCCAATAACAATCCGCTTACTCGAGTCTTGATCGTCAATCATGACTGCGACTGACCCATTTAAGACTACGTAAAAACTATTCGTGTAGTCATTTTTTTCAAAGACGACATCCCCTGGAGCATATTTGTGAACGGTTGACTCAACCATCATTTCCCGGAGCATTAACGCATTAATATTCGCAAATATCGGGATTGAATCTCGAACTTTCCGTAAAAATGCCTCTACATCATCGGACCCTAGAACGTTAATTTTTGATTTGAGAATTGGCGCATCTGCTGGCTCGACAGCGTTCCCCAATATGTACTCAACTGCTTCATAACCTTGGTTGATAGCCTGCTTAATAAGTGGATAACCACCTAACGCACCAACAATATATATTCCTGCGACGTTAGATTCATATTGCTCCGAGCACTCAGGTAACGCATTGCGAGCGTCAGACGGAAACGTAATCCCACAAGACTCAACGAATTTTCGCGGCGGAGACGCTCCTAGACGTGCTATCACACGATCGCATTCTACGGTCACTTCACCTTCAGGGGTGTCAATGGTCAGAGTCCCTTCACCAGCGGCAATGGTATTTGCTTTATAAAACGGCTGTATTTTTCCGGCGTCAATGGCAGATGTAATTAGGGCCTCGTTGGCTGGCTTGGCTCGTGCAAAATCCTCACCTCGGTTTAACACATACACCGTATTTTGTTTTGACAAGGCAACAGCGTTCTCAATAGCTGCGTCACCCGCACCAATTATGATAATTCGCTCTAATTCGTACGCATCTGGGTCATCCAGCTGATATTGAATGTGTGGTAAATCAGCGCCGGGCACACGTAGCTTATTCAGATTTCCCTGCAGACCAATACCTAGCACAACAGACTCGGCGGTAACAAGTCCACCGTCACCCGTCTTGATTGTAAAGTTACCTTTTTCGCCTTCGATGCCTACAACTTCTGTATTAAGCCTTACGTTAACCTTCAACTCTTCAGACTTACTATCCCAGTTACCGAGTATCTCCTCTCGGGCTCCAGCGTCAAAAGGCATAGGCGACCTGAGTGGCAACACGTCTGGTGTCGCCATGACGAACTTCCCTTTTTGAAACTTATAAAGCGTGTCAGATAAATGAGAGGCTTTTTCTAGTAGAACATGGGACACTCCAAGCTCGGCCGCATGGCCTGCGGCACTGAGCCCTCCGGGCCCTGATCCGATTATCGCTATCTTAAACTCAGCTGCCATGTGTTGGTCTCCCCGTCCCAGTACTATGGCCAAAATTCAATGTATACATACTATAGGAAGCTGTGGACATAATCAAAAAAAAAATGATCGAGATTCATGAGTGAGTTGGATGCATGTTCCACGTTTTGCGTTAAAGAATTAACACACGAACATAAAGTGTAATGCATGGCTAAAGAAATACTATTTTACTGTCCCAAACTTAGCGTCTTGCCTCTGCTGTTGCGTAATTTTTCATAATATGAAATAAAAAGATATTTAAGAATGACCTCCGTTTCACATAGACCATCGGCCGAGGTCGTGAACTTTGGGTCCCTATTTTAACTAGACAGTAGCGCCATTAATAAGCAAATGCTTTGTTAAAACTCCAAAAAACGGAGTACACTAAAAATCAGGGAGAATATGTAAAATAAACTCAGCGTCGACTCAGCTGTTAAATTTCGTTAACGGTCGGTCCCGTCATGTTTGTTTGAAATTTCTAAGAAAAATGGCGCATAAAAACCATTAAATTTTTAACTACATAAATTTAGGAGTCGATACTTAATCATGTCTAAATTACATGCGAACGAAAGTAAAACACAAGAGTACCTAACGCGGTACATGGAAGGCGTAACGAAACGCAATCCAGGTCAACCCGAATTTATCCAGGCAGTATATGAAGTGGCGTCAACAATCTTCCCTTTCATTGCTGACAAACCGATTTATCACGAAATGCAAATACTTGAACGTATGGCTGAGCCAGAACGTGTGATTTCGTTTCGAGTGCCATGGACTGACGACCAAGGAAGAATCAGAACCAACAGAGGTTGGCGCGTGCAATTCAATTCCGCGATTGGACCTTACAAAGGTGGTCTAAGATTTCATCCCAGCGTAAACGAATCAGTTCTTAAGTTCTTAGGATATGAGCAAACCTTCAAAAATAGCCTTACCGGCTTGCCGATGGGCGGAGGCAAAGGTGGGGCAAACTTCAACCCCAAGGGAAAGACTGATCTCGAGATTATGCGGTTTTGCCAATCATTCATGACTGAATTGTATCGTCACGTTGGAGCGGATACCGACGTGCCTGCTGGTGATATCGGCGTCGGGGGACGTGAAATTGGATTCATGTTTGGTCAATACAAACGTATTACCAATCAGTTTGTCGGTGTCCTCACTGGCAAAGGAATTGAATATGGTGGCTCGAAAATGCGTACTGAGGCGACTGGTTATGGTGCTATTTTCTTCTTGAGAAACATGTTCGCGCAACACAATGACTCTATCGAAGGTAAGACAGTGCTTATCTCAGGTTCTGGAAATGTAGCGACTCATGCCGCAGAGAAATGCCTGCATCTAGGAGCTAAACCATTGACGATGTCAGATTCCGGTGGCTTTATTCATTGCAAAGACGGATTCACACAAGATCAAATTGATTGGATTAAAGATTTAAAAAACGTTCGTCGCGGAAGAATTTCAGAAGCAGCGGACGAGTTCAACAATATTTCCTTTCATCAGGGCCGTCCTTGGGGTGTACCTGGTGACTGCGCAGTTCCATCCGCTACGCAAAACGAGGTTAATGCAGAGGAAGCAGCAGTAATGATCAAAAATGGCATTAAAGCAGTAGCAGAGGCAGCCAATATGCCATGCGATCAAGAAGCTGTGGAGGCATTTATTGCGGCCGATGTCTTATTTGGACCCGCAAAGGCAGTGAATGCTGGAGGCGTTGGGGTGTCAGGCTTAGAGATGAGTCAAAATAGTGCCCGAATAGCTTGGGATACTGATCACCTTAGAACGCTTCTTGAAAATATGATGCGTGATATTCACGACTCATGTGTTCAATATGGCAATACTGGAGGTAAAAACACCAATTATCTTCAAGGTGCTAACGTTGCTGGCTTCGTAAAAGTTGCGGACGCTATGATTGCATACGGGCACGTTTAGCCGTAGGCACTTCATTTAAAAAAGCCGCCCAAAAGGCGGCTTTTTTATTCGCTAATTGGAGGCATCCCGTCATCAACCCAAAACTGCCACCAAGGCTTGCCGTCTTTCTCATCGGAAGTATCAACAGAAAGATTTGGTTCTTTCTTCCCATCCCAAACGTCCCACCAAGCTCTATTCGCATCTTCATCTTGTGCTTCTCGCAGTCCTGGGAAGTTGATATCAATGATCGCATCTACCTTCTGCTTTGATTCATCCAAACCTGACCTCTCATAACTGAGTGCTAAAACCTCGAGTGCCTCCCTTGATGCCGGCGCCCTTGGATAATTTTCAATAACGGATTGGGCACGATTAATGGAGGCAACATACGCCCCTCTTCTGTAATAATAGTTAGCTACACTAACCTCATGTTCCGCCAGAGTATTAACCAGATAGGCCATTCGCAGCTGCGCGTCCTCAGCATATCGGCTGTCAGGGAACCGTTTGACTAAATCTTTGAGGATGTCAAAAGCCTCACGTGCAGCGCCTGGGTCTCTTTCTGCCAAATTCTTTGACACAAATATGCCCAATAAACCTTTGTCATCATTAAAATGTACCAACGCTTTTAAATACATTAAATAGTCAACACTTTGATGATTAGGGTGCTCACGTATAAACCGGTCACAAGCCATTAAAGCTGAACCAGCATCGTCCATCTTCCAATATGCATAGGCGATATCTATCTTTCCTTGCTCAGCAAAGGGCCCATAGGGATAGCGTAAGTCCAAATTTTTGTATAGCTGAACTGACTGTTCGTAAAATTTATCGTCAAGCCGGCCCTTAGCGTTAGTGTAGAGTTCTTCTGCACTCCAATTTAACGTGGGGTCTTCCTCTAGTGAAGAGCACCCCAAAATAAACATCGGTGAGAGTAGAATTAAAATTAATTGCACGCTAGAACGTATTTTCATCAATGTTGACTCTCGATAAAATTAAAGTGAAATTTAAACTTCGCACAAGCACTCTTGAAATCAGAGTCATTGCAGCCAGGTAATTATATGTCAGTTAGCGATACAGATAATGCTTACGAAGTTTTGATTCCAAATATTTATATCGGACAACGACTTGACCAAACGCTAGCGTCTTTATTTCCGCAATTTTCTAGAAGCCGCCTTCAAAACTGGCTTGCAAAAGGAAACCTCCTTGTCAATGGCCAAATAATAAAACCGAAAACCAAAGTCCTTGGTGGCGAACAAATAATTATCTTGGATACCCAAGATGGCGAGGAGTCCGCATTTCGCCCGGAAGACCTTCCCTTGGAGATCATTTATGAGGATGACAGCTTAGCCATAATCAATAAACAAAAAAATATGGTTGTACATCCAGGCAGCGGTAACTGGTCAGGCACTATCCTTAACGGGATTCTATTTCGTTACCCAAGCAACAAAAACATCCCAAGAGCGGGAATCGTTCATCGATTGGACAAAGACACAACAGGCCTTATGGTAATTGCAAAATCTTTGGAAGCGCAAATAGATTTAGTTCGACAACTACAATTAAAAAGTGTCCGTCGAGAGTATTACGCACTAGTCAACGGGAAAGCACCGACCAAAGGCACCATCGACCAGCCAATTGGGCGGCACCCAAGAAACCGAATAAAGATGGCGATTGTTTCCAGCGGCAAAGATGCCGTGACACACTTTAGCACTCTTGAGGGAGGAACTAACTGGTCAGCTCTATCATGCCTCCTAGAAACTGGGCGGACCCACCAAATTAGAGTTCACCTAACATCCATTGGCCATGCATTACTGGGGGACACATCCTATCCGGGTAAAACCAAAAAATATGCTTCTTTATTGGATACTTTATTTTTTAAACGCCAAGCTCTGCACGCTGAACGTTTGACCCTTACCCACCCCAGCAGCGGAAAATTAATGAATTGGCAATCAGAAATACCAGACGACATACGAACACTTCTCTCAGCACTAAAGACCAAAGAAAATGAGTGAAATTAAGTATCTGATTCCCCAATGGGGCGCGCCGAATAGCGTACAAGCAATATTTACAACTCGACGAGGCGGTGTGAGCAAAGGTGCTCATGAATCGCTTAACCTGAGCTACGCGGTTGGTGACGAAAACAAACACGTCTCCTGCAATCGTGCCTTGATAAAAAAAAGTTTACCATCGGCGCCTATTTGGGTTCGGCAGGTACATGGGAGCAAATTGGTGCAAGCGGAATACTCGGAACCTACTACCGAGGCAGACGCACTCTATACACAACAACAACGTACTGTATGCGGCATTATGACGGCAGATTGCCTGCCGGTGTTAATCACTACCACGTCAGGAGACGAAGTAGCTGTCGCGCATGCTGGATGGAGAGGACTTGCTGGGGGGATTTTAGAAAATACGGTGAGACGGTTTTCCGCGACATCGAAGAATCTCATTGTCCAGTTGGGGCCTGCGATTAGCCAAAAAAATTATGAAGTTAAAGAAGATCTACTCCAACGATTTCTAGAACTAGATCACGAATACCAACAATATTTTCTGCCTGGCCACTCGGGCCAGTATTTCGCAGACCTCTACGGGATCGCAAAACATCAACTAAAACAGCTTAACGTTAACCAAATACATGGCGGTAATCACTGCACATTTGAGCAATCCCATTATTTTTTTTCCCATCGTCGATCACAACCAACTGGTCGGATGGCCGCAATGATATGGCTCGATGATGGGCAAACGGAGGCCTAGCCAATAGTACAAAAGGTTATAATATAACTCTCACTCTATAAAAAGCTTTTCATGTCACCCTTAGCCTGGATTATTGTAAGCGCTATTGTCGGAGCGTTATTAAGCGTTGGGGCCGCCGCATGGTTTTCGTTCAGAGCAACCGGAACGACAATCCAGAAACTGGTCAGCTACGCAATTGGCACATTGCTTGGTGCAACGTTTCTTGAAGTAATCCCTCACGCGATACAAGCAGCACCAAATGTAGAACTCTTATCTGCAATCATTCTTGCAGGAATACTGGGCTTTTTTACCCTTGAGAAGTTAGTATTGTGGCGACACTGTCACTCCGATGCCTGCGAAGGTCACCATCATGAAGCCGTCGCAACGGATAATGGACGATCAGGCATTATGATTCTTGTGGGAGACACATTTCACAATGCTGTGGATGGCGTTCTAATCGCGGCGGCCTTCCTCACAGATATTCGACTTGGCATAATTACAACCATCGCAATTACGGCGCACGAAATTCCTCAAGAAGTAGGTAATTTTCTAATTCTTCTGAACTCGGGATTTTCAAAAAAGAAAGCGCTTATTTGGAATTTAATTTCTAGCGCGGCGACGTTAATCGGCGGCCTTATTGCCTACTTTGCTTTCGAGTCAGTCAATGGTCTGATTGCACCCTTCCTAGGGCTTGCTGCAGCGAGTATGATTTATATCGCTGTCGCCGACCTTATACCAAGCCTGCACAAAAGGACAGATCTCCGAGCGACAGCTGAACAGATTAGTTTAATTCTACTTGGGATTGGAACCATCTTTGCCGTCGACCTCGTAGTTCATTTACATTAGGCCACTCCCCAACCTATACTAGGTAAACAAAATAATTAGTTGTGCCTCTCCAATTATGGACTCCGCTGACCCGAAGAAAAAAGCCGACGATATAACCGATAATAAAGATGATTCCATTCTTCAGAACCAAATTATCCATGATTGGTACAAACTCTTCTCTCTAGATACCGCGGACGCTCCAACACAGATCTATGCCCAGAGCATTCAACAGAAGTTAATCGACGACGCGTATGAATCGCACTCCAACTCCGATGAGGACCCTATCACCCTTTGGTTTAAGTTATGTGAAACAGTTCTGGAGAGCGCGAAAACCATCACTAAGCAATCACTTAAGTTGGCGAACTTGCAAGCTTATGAACTCGAAAAAAGACAATTCATAGACAAACAAATTGAATTATTTTTTCAGCCAAGAAACTTCTTGTGGTCAAATAAAAAAGCAATAGACAAGGCAATTAAAAGCAAAGGCAAAAGCATACAAAAAGGGTTTGCTTTTATGTCGGATGATCTATCTCGGGGCAGTTTAAATTTAAGCTCCCCAAAAGCATTCGCTCTGGGAGAAAATATTGCCCAGACTAATGGACATGTCATTTACAAAAATAATCTTATTGAGCTTATTCAATATGAGCCAAAAACAAAAAGAATAACGACGGACCCAATCCTTATCATTCCTCCTTTCATCAACAAATTCTACATCCTCGACCTACAAGAATCCAATTCGTTGGTAAATCATCTGGTTACTCAAGGCATCACCGTTTTCATGATCTCGTGGAAGAACCCGAATATGAAAGATGGACATTTAACTTGGGACGACTATGTCGAGAACGGTGTATTCCCCAGTATCGATACAATTTTAAAAATTTACCCAAAAAGTAAAATTAATATTTCAGGGTATTGCATTGGAGGCACATTAGCAGCAGTCAGCACGGCAATATTGAAAGATACAAAAAAAGAGAGAATCGCATCGCTAACGATACTAAATACTTTACTGGATTTTTCAGATGTGGGCGAAATCTCTAACTTCATTTCTGAAGATTTTATTAAACGCTTAAATGATACGATTGGTAAAAATGGTATTTTCCCCGGCACAGTAATGAGTAGTGTATTTTCTGCACTTCGGCCCAAGGAACTCATCTGGAATTATGTGGAGCAGGTATACCTCAAAGGAGAGGAACCAACGCCATTCGATTTTTTGCACTGGAACGCAGACATTACCAACGTACCGGGTCCTTTATTGGTTTGGTATTTAAAAGAGATGTATCTGGAAAATAATTTACAACGTGCAGACCATCTAAAAGTGCTCGGAAAAAGTGTCAACCTGTCAAAAATTTCCTGCCCTTGCTTTGTTGTCGCTTCTCGCAAAGATCATATTGTGCCTTGGCAAACAGCATATAAAAGCGCACTCTTGCTAAACACTACGTGTGAATTTATTCTTTCGAGTGGAGGCCATGTTACTGGCATCATTTCACCTCAAAAAAATCGTAAAAAAAATGCCCACTATACAAAAACTGACGACGGAAAGGTCAGACGGAAGCTAACAGATTGGCTAGATGGGTCGTCTCTAAACGCAAATAGTTGGTGGCCCCACTGGACTCAGTGGATTAAGAAACATTCAGGAGGTACAAGGCCTCGGAGAAAATCAGTGGGGAACAAAAATTTTAAATCGCTGGGCATAGCCCCAGGAGACTACGTCAAGCATTAGTTAATTCAGTACAATAATTAATTATTTGGCAATTTATAAAATCTTTAAATGATTGGAAAACCTATATGAAGCGCGTGGTACTGGTAACTGGTGGGATGGGTGGTTTGGGTGAATCAATATGCACCAAAATGGCCGACCAAGGCTATACCGTTGTAACAACCTACTCGCCCTCGAACACAAAAAAAGACCAGTGGCTTGCAGAGATGGCAGCAAAAGGATACAAGTTCAACGCTGAGCCAGCAGATGTGTCCAACTATGAATCTTGCGCGAACTGCATTGAGTCAATCAAAAACCATATTGGACCGATCGATGTTTTAGTTAATAACGCTGGAATCACTCGCGACATGACGTTCAAAAAGATGACTAAAGAAGACTGGGATGCAGTAATGCATACGAATCTTGACAGCGCTTTCAACATGACTAAGCA
>QXZO01000089.1 GCA_009886305.1 Betaproteobacteria bacterium | reverse complement strand
TAAGTCTGGTTTCAATACTTATTGGTGCTCCTGGCAACCGATTTTCCATTCGACGCTATCCTCGAGTGGCTCTTTACATCTCAGTTCATTCAAAATGAAGTCTGTCATTACATATAAGTTGTCGTCGCTGAAGTCTCCTTCAAAAGCAGGCATTCCTAATGCGGTGCGTCCGTACTTGATTGTGGCCATGAGCATTTCACGCGGCAACGGTGTCTTTCTTAAATTTTTACCCCATCCGCCCTCGCTATGTCCTCCTTGCCCCATATATTTGTGGCAGGTGATGCAATAGCGGTCGAATAGTTGTCGCCCGCCAGGTCCTCTTTTCTTGATCTTAGGTCGTTCGGCCTGAGCAGTTTTTGTAACGTCGGTAGTTATGTCTAGTGTGAGCACTAAACTGAAGGCAATAAAAGAACCAATTAGTCCTGTTATCGTTCGCTTAAGCAATATTTTCATCATCATTAAAAAGCCTAATATTTCGTTGTTTCAATATCTTTAGGACGAATCCCAGATTTAAAAACTTACGGGACCTTGAAGGCCCCGTAAGTTAACACTACTTACCTTTGTCTTCACCAATAACGAGTTAAGTTATTGTGGTAGCTCGAAGACGTAAAGGACATTACTAGGAACCTGAGCTTTGAGTTCAGGTGTTGCGCTTACGAACCACTGAGGCCAAGCACCACCGAGTCCAACTTCAATAGCAATATACTGCTTACCACCAGCCATGTAGGTCATTGGTGGTGCGTTAATTGCTGATCCAGTCTCGAATCTCCATAGCTCTTCCAGGGTCACTGCGTCGTGTGCGACTACTGCGCCTTCAGCATAACCAGAGAATACTAGTCCACCAGCGGTAGTGAGTAATCCACCTAACTGAGGGTATTTGGTTGAATGCTTTGCTACAACCTTACCTGTTTGCACGTCAATTGCAGTGATGCTTCCCCAAATGCGTCCGCAATCTGGATCTTCATATGTTGAGTAAGGCGCACCTCCAAGGAACAACTGTCGAGGCTTATGTTGTCCTGGAACAGTTACCTCAGTAAACGCTTTATTACATCCATCAATCGTTGGGATGTAGTAGTAGTTAGTTTGAGGGCTGTACGCTGTTGGCGGCCAGTTTTTTCCACCCATATGTCCAGGCTTCAAAGTACCTTCAATGGTTCCGCGGCCTTCAGTAGCTGTACCACGCATCGCAGCAGTTCCTGGAACGTAAGTTTGAACGTCTTTGTTAGGATCATAGGTATTTGGTCTGCAATTTTCGTCAAGACCACCACTCCAGTTTAGCTCTTCGACGAATTGAGTTGCCCACAAACACTTACCTGTTACACGGTCAAGCGCATACGCGTACCCGTTTCTGTTTGCGTGCAAGGTAGCGCGCTGGAATTTACCTTCTATGTTCGTATCAACAAAAGTGTTTTCGTTGATTGAGTCGAAATCATAAGGATCGTTTGGTGTGTGCTGGAAGCCCCAAACAATTTCTCCACTGTCCGCATCCACAGCAATAGTACTGTCTGTCCAGAGGTTATCACCTGGACGATATGCTGAATCCCAGTCAGGACCCGGATTCGCTGTACCCCAAACAATAATATTTAACTCTGGATCCCACGAGCCTGTAACCCATGTTGTACCACCACCTGTTTTCCAAGCGCCGTAGTCATCTTTCCAAGTTTCCGAGCCTGGCTCACCTGGTGCAGGAATAGTATAGGTTCTCCATACTTGCTCGCCAGTCTTGATATCCATAGCTTCTAGGTAACCACGCACGCCAAATTCAGCGCCTGCCATACCGGTAACGACTTTATCACCAGCGATCAGTGGAGCACCTGTGATTGTCTCGCCGTTGCCAGGATCAGCAACTTGAGCTTCCCAAACAAGGGTGCCGTCAATCTTGTTAAGCGCTAAGATTCGACCATCAATTACTGGAGCAATGACGTAATCATCTGCTAATGCAACGCCTCGGTTGTTGATGCCGCAGCATGCAACTGTCGTAGCGTAGTCTCTATCTGGCGCTGGATCGTAAATCCACACGATACGAGGGCTTCCGCCGTTAGTATCAAGTTTAGTTACTACACCCCAACCAGTGGTTAAGTATAAGAATCCATCCTCAGCGATTGGTGTACCTTCCAAGCCAGCAAATGGAAAGGCAATAACTTCTTTTCCGCCGCCTTGTGTTCCACCCATCGCAAAAGTAAATGCGACTTTAAGATCTTGAACATTATCTTTGTTGATGTGAGCAAGTCCTGAATAGCGGTGAGCCTCCAAGTTTCCATGGTGGTTCAGCCAGTTTCCAGGCTCTTTTTCACTGTTAACGAGACGATCGGTAGTAACGGTTCCAGCAATTGCTGAAACAGCTAGCGTTAAGCCAGCTAATGCTACCCCGAAACGTCCGAGTGACGTTTTGAGTTCCATTAAATCTCCTCCCGAAGAATTATTAATACAAAGACTTTAATTTGGATTACAAATTAAAGCGCTTTGGATAGCGACAAATTTTTTGTATTCAGAATGCATCTCTATCCATAACTTTATTTTATACCACTAGTCATCTTGGTCAAGAGGATTTTCTCGTTATTTGACTCTTTGAGCTGAGTCAAAATAAGCCTCAATGCCTATGGGTAGCAAATCTAATATTCGCATTATGAAATCTTATAAATATTTTTTCAGATTAGATTCGTGAGGCATCGTTAATCCACTGATTTTAATCAGCTTTAAATTTGGTTAAAACTTTCCAAATTTTAAATAGGCTTCCTTAGGATCAATTCCAGCCATAATTGCTTTCCTTACGGCACTTTCTGTATTCATTACTAATTCTGCTTGGGTGACTGTCTCCTCAGCGCGCTCATGAGGGATCACTACTGCTCCGTCTAAGTCCGCGAGAAGATAGTCTTCTTTACGAATCGTACAATTACCGATAATTATAGGAGCTCCTAGTTTTGTTGGTATCCATCGACCGACAACATCCTTCGGGGTATTAAATGAACAAAATACGGTGAAATTCAGGTCTTTGATAATCGAGACGTCACGACAACCGCCATCCACCAAATAACCGATGACGCCCCGTTTTTGTAAGGTTTCCGCTGAGAGCTCGCCCATTAGGGCAACTTCGCTAGTATTCGGTTGGCATACGCCGACATAATCTTTAGGGATGCTCGAGAGGAGGGAGGTCCATTCAATAAGGGTGTCGTGTGGAGTATGGCCAGTAGTGATTTCTCCTTCAATGGTAAAGATCTTACCCGCTAACTTTTGTGTTGACTCAATGGGTTTAATGGTATTCGGTAGGACGAAGTCTTCGCATCCGATTTGGCGGAGAACGTCATGCACGGCTGATGCATGTAATTGAGATAGTCTATCAGTCAGCGATTGTTTCTCCATTAAACTCACTCCCATTTAGGATGATTCAGAGTCTCGCATATTTGCTGCTCGTCAAGTTATCGGTGTCGGTAAAGCCACCCCGACAGCTGATGCCCATTGACTCAAAGCGGGCATAATCGAAGAATGAAGCGTTATCCCATGTTTTAGTTGATGTTGTCTTTTCTTGAGCCCTTCTTGACCAGGCATACGGACGGGATTGTTGGGGTCAATCGGCGTTGAATTCAAACAATCTTCTTTGATCCAGCTGGATTGTCTTGTAAATTGAGTAATGCCTCCAAATAGAGCTGGATTTAAGACCTGCAGGAAAACTTCTCCAGTCCATCTACTAACTGTGTCTGCCCGACCGTGTCCTGATAGGCCTTGAGTTAGCGCCTCAACCATCAATCCTAGAGCGAAGCCCTTGTGCCCGTATTCCAAACCGCCTATTGGTAATAACGCTCCTTTTTTATCTGATGTGATAACGCCAGGATCATTGGTGGGCCTACCCTTGTAGTCGATAAGCCAAGGACCTTTCAGTGTCTTTTGAGTTTGTGCCGTTCGGCTGACCATGCCGTTGGTGGTGATGGACGTAGAAACATCGATCAATATAGGTGCATCATCGGTTGGCCATCCGACAGCAATTGGATTAGGAGTGAGCGCTCCAGTGATCCCACCAAAAGGCGCAACCGACTTATTTTCAGGGGCGGAGGACATAATAATTGCCACCATATTTTTTTCAGTAGCTTTTAAAAGATAGGCTGCCAGGCAGGCAATATGGTGTCCGCCCGCGATTGTAACCGTGCAAGTGCCATAGGTTTTTGCTCGATTCACTGCAAGATCCATGGCTTTGGAAGTGAGCCAAGTTCCTGGAAGTCGTTTCCCATCCCAAGCAACCGCAGCAGGAAGATCGTTGATCACATCGGGCTCTCCTGTAACTGCCATAGCCCCTGATTTGATATCCGATAGGTAAGGGGCGAGAAGTTGCAACCCATGCGTATCGTGACCAAGTAAATCACCTTCAAGAAGCACTTCAGCAATTACGGTGGACTTAGCCAAATCCATTCCTGAACTGTTTAGAAGTGAGGTTGCAAGTTTTTTTAGCCCTTCATAGGCGTAACAGTTTTGCATTAAGTGTTCTGGCTGCTTATTGTTGTTGCATTACATCATGATGATCTGTCTGACGGTGTGCCCCGATTGCAATCGGTCAAACCCTTCATTAATATCCTCCAGTTTTAAATGATCACTCATCAATTGATCAACTGGTAGCATGCCTTTTTTATATAAGTTGATGTAACGAGGCACATCTCTCGAAGGTACGCAAGAACCCACGTAGCTTCCTTTTACGGTGCGCTCTTCTGCAGTAAGATTTACGTGCTGAAGCTCCCAGCGGGCTTCAGGATGAGGTAGTCCTGCGGTAACAGTAGTCCCGCCCCGCCTGGTGATACGGTACGCTAATTCCATAGCATGTACCGAACCAGCCATCTCAAAACCGAAATTTACGCCTCCATTGGTTAATTTCTTAACTTTTTCAATCGCATCATCGTCTTTTGCGTTGACTGTAGCGGTAGCGCCCAATCTTCTCGCTATTTTCAGTTTGTCGTCATGAACATCCAAAGCAATGATTTGTTCAGCGCCGGCAACTTTTGCGCCGAGTAATGCGTTGAGACCTACGCCTCCTAGACCGACCACGGCAACCGAGGAGCCCGGAAATACACCGGCTGTATTTAGTGCTGCACCAACTCCGGTAAGAACCGCACACCCAAATAAAGCCGCCTCATCAAATGGCAAACTTTTATCGATCTTAACGAGAGATCCCCGATTAACCACGCAGAACTCAGCGAACGCAGACACCCCAACATGATGGTAGACCGGCTGACCGTTTTGACTTAGTCGTATTCCTCCACCAAGCAGTGTTCCTGCACCGTTAGACTGCTGTCCTGGTTCGCATCTGCCGGGGTGACCCTCTTTACACGAGATGCATTCACCGCAGCTAGGGGCGAAGATCAATGCGACGTGATCTCCTACTTCGATGTCGGTAACTCCTGGCCCACATTCAACCACGACACCTGCTGCTTCATGCCCTAAAATCATGGGCATGGGTCTTGGTCTGTTGCCGTTTACACTAGATAGATCGGAGTGGCAGAGGCTTGCGGCCTTGATTTGTATGAGTAGCTCTCGCTCTTGGGGCGATTCGATTTCTACTTCTTCGATGGTCATGGGTCTTGATTCTGCATAAGGTTGGTCAGCCCCCATTTGCCGAATGACCGCTGCTTTCATTTTCATATATATGTCCTTAATCGCGATGAATATTAATAAGTTGTTCTGCCGCCCGAGGCATCAAATACTGCTGCAGTACTGAAAGAACAATCCTCAGTGCAAAGCCAAGTGATGAGTGACGCGAGTTCTTCCGCAGTACCTAAGCGACCCATAGGAATTTTTGATTTCATGTAATCAATATGGCTTTGTGAGACTTGTTCAAGAATCGGAGTATCGACAGTGGTTGGTGTAACCGCATTGACCAAGACACCACTCGTTGCTAGTTCTTTGCCTAGTGATCTTGTCAGTGCAATAACGCCTGCTTTTGCAGCAGAATAAGCTGATGCAGTAGGGTTACCCTCCTTCCCAGCAACTGAGGATAGATTAACGATTCGACCATATGAGTTATGAAGCATGTGAGGTACAACTGCGCGACACGCTAAAAAAACGCCAATCAGGTTGACGTCTATCACTTGTCTCCATATATCGGTGGGATAATCTTTCAAAGGCTCATTGACACCATTGATGCCCGCCGAATTTACAAGTATATCAATCTTAGAATGGCTCTTTAGGGTTTCATCCAGAGCTCGATAAACAGCTTCTTCACTTGCCATGTCTGCTTGAATACATAGGGATTCTTTATCGAATTTTTTGAATTTATCAGTTTGCACATCCCAAATAATTACATTTGCACCTGAGCTAATCATTCTGCCCACTGTCGCCTCGCCGATTCCAGAGGCACCTCCCGTAACGATTGCTGTTCTGCCATTCAGATCTAGCTGATTCATGATGATAACCCTGAGTTTGAAGTTATTAGGAAACGATGCGCTTTATTTATTAACTTTTAGCTCGTATACGACAATTGTTTTAGGTGATTATAATGTCTCAAAACGTAAGCGTTTGCATAGATCCGGATTTAGGGGACTAACGATCCATTATTACCAAGTCTCGTTTAGCGAGATTTAAGACGGGGTGACGAGATGACGAAAAAGGTCAAAGCCGCAATTATAGGTTCGGGAAATATTGGCACAGACTTAATGATGAAGATTATTAGGCAGGGTCAATTTCTTGAAATGGGTGCCCTAGTTGGTATTGACGCGCAATCTGATGGTTTGGAACGTGCTAGGAAAAATGGAGTTATGGCGACTGCTGAAGGTGTTATTAGATTAAGTACGGATCCAATAATGTCAGATATTGAGGTGGTTTTTGACGCAACTTCGGCTGGCGCGCATGTAGAAAATGATCGAGTTATTCGTGCGATCAAACCTGATGTGAAGATGGTGGATTTAACGCCTGCGGCAATCGGACCTTATTGTGTGCCCGTTGTAAATCTTGAGGAACACCTAGATGCGCGTAACGTCAATATGGTGACTTGTGGCGGTCAAGCCACCATACCCATAGTAGCAGCAGTGTCGACCGTGGCTGAGGTGCATTATGGTGAAATTATTGCGTCCATTTCTAGTCGCTCGGCCGGACCTGGCACACGAGCAAATATTGATGAATTTACGGAAACGACGTCGAAGGGGATCGAGGTCATTGGTGGTGCTAAAAAGGGTAAGGCCATAATAATATTGAACCCGGCTGAGCCGCCAATGTTGATGAGAGATACCGTATATGTTTTGTCGGCGAAGGCTGATACGGCAGAAATAGAACAAGCAATTGAAGAAATGGTTGCTAAAGTCCAAGATTATGTTCCAGGCTATAGGCTGAAGCAGAGAGTCCAATTTGAAGAGTTCGGTCCTGATAGCCCTTGCCGCATTTCTGGCGTTGGCGAATTGAGTGGAATTAAAACTACTGTTTTTCTGCAAGTTGAGGGTGCTGCTCATTACCTACCTTCATACGCGGGAAATTTGGACATCATGACGTCTGCGGCACTTGCTACAGGTGAAAAACTCGCTGAGAGATCGATAGAACGACCATCCTCGGTTGCAGCCTAAATAATGGAGTCGGAATATGAATAAAAAAATATATATTTCAGACGTTACTCTGCGCGATGGGTCACATGCGATTCGACATCAATATGGGATTGATCATGTCAAGAGTATTGCGCGGGCTTTAGATGAGGCTAATGTTGATTCAATAGAGGTTGCACACGGTGACGGATTGCAAGGGTCTTCCTTTAATTATGGCTTTGGGCGGCATACAGATGCTGAGTGGATTGCTGCGGTAGCGGAAGAGTTGTCTGTGGCCAAAGTTGCTACGCTATTGATACCGGGGATCGGAACAGTACAAGATCTTAAGTCGGCTTTTGACGCGGGCGCTCGAGTCGTTCGCGTGGCGACCCACTGCACAGAGGCTGATATTTCAAAGCAACATCTTGAGTATGCAAGGGATATAGGCATGGAGCCTGTGGGTTTTTTGATGATGAGTCACATGAATAGTCCCTCCAAGCTTGCGAAACAAGCACAGCTAATGGAAAGTTACGGGGCAGTTTGCGTTTATGTGGTGGATTCGGGTGGCGCGCTAAGTATGAATGACGTCCGTGATCGCTTTAAAGCGATTAAAGATATTCTAAAGCCTGAGACTCAAACGGGGATGCACGCGCACCACAATCTTAGCCTGGGAGTTGCGAACTCGATCGTAGCGGTGGAAGAGGGGTGCGATCGTGTCGATGCGAGTTTGGCTGGCATGGGGGCGGGAGCAGGCAATGCGCCATTAGAGGTTTTCATTGCTGCAGCAGATCGTCTTGGGTGGAACCACGGCTGTGATCTATACAAGTTAATCGATGCCGCTGAGGATATTGTTCGTCCCTTGCAAGATCGGCCGGTTCGGGTTGACCGCGAAACCTTGGCTTTGGGATATGCCGGCGTTTATTCCAGCTTTTTACTCCATGCTGAGAAAGCAGCCAGCCAGTTTGGGTTAAAGACCATGGACATATTAGTTGAGCTTGGTCGGAGAAGAATGGTTGGTGGTCAAGAGGATATGATCGTTGACGTAGCGCTTGATTTGTTAGAAGAAAATAAAAAAGCCTTCGAGCCATAATCTACTGACCGTTTGATTCGATGAGTTGACTGACCATTTCAGCTAGAGCTAGGCTAGACGTAAGGCCCGGAGACTCTATTCCAAACAGATTAATCAAACCTTTCATCCGATGGTCTTTTTGGGACTGTATTAAAAAATCAGCTGCTGGTTCGTATGGGCCGGATATTTTTGGCCTAATTCCCGTGTAGCCAGGTTGTAGCTGATCTCTATTCAAAGAAGGCCAATATCGACGAATGGCATCAAAAAACAGTTCTTCCCTCGAATTATCGAAAGAATAGTCGATTCCATCTATCCAATCTAGGTCTGGCCCAAATCTAGCAGCACCTCCCATATCAACGGTGACATGGACGCCGAGCGACGCTTTGCGCGCAACTGGGTAAACAAGATGTTTGAAAGGGTTGCGGCCCGATAGTGAATAATAGTGGGCTTTCGCATAAAAAGGTTGTGGAATTAAGTTTTCATCTAAGTCTGCGATGGTCTTCGCTACATCACATGCGTGCAAACCCGCGGCATTAACTACAATTTCTGCCTTTATTTCATGGGCATTGAGTCCTTCTGTTTTGACAATGAATCCGTCTTCCTTAGGTTTAATTAATGCAATGGAAGTCTGATAGACCACGACAGCTCCAGCGTTTTCCGCATCTCCGAGGAGGTTAAGCATGTAATTATGCGAGTCGATAATACCAGTCGAGGGGGAGAAAACCCCACCCACGCTGCTAACCTCCGGTTCTAGTTCTCTTACTTCGCTCTGGCTCAGCCATGCGAGGTCGTCAACACCGTTGTCTCTAGCTTTAGCGATATACTGTTTTACCTTTTCAATCTCAAAGTCTTCTGTAGCGACAATTAATTTTCCAATGCGTTTATGTGGAATGCTGCGAACCTCGCAGTATTCGTAAAGCAGCTCTTTGCCCTTGACGCATAGCTGTGCCTTGAGTGAGTTTTTCGGATAGTAAATTCCCGCATGAATGACTTCTGAATTTCTCGAACTGGTATGTAGACCGAAAGCATCTTCTTTTTCTATAATGAGGACATCCCTACCTTCGAGAGCCAATGCGCGGGCGATGGATAAGCCCACGACGCCTGCTCCAATAATTACACATTCGATTTGATCCACTTCGACTAAAGTTCCTTAGTTCTTTATTTGGAAAGCTTCTGGGATACTATATCCTTCATCTATTCTAACGCCGTAAACCAGTGAGTTTTCAAGAAGGTCGAAAAAGATTATTAGCGAGTAATTTTTGCGAGGAATTAAAAGATTTTCTCCGCCGCTTAGACTCAACAGATTGGCCGAGTTGCGAATCACTAAATAGCTTGGTTAGCGAACAACGCCAAGCCATCGTAAATGCGAATGGAATAGATATTCAGTTTGTGCCTCAATATGAGAAGCCCAAGGTATTCGAGACAGGGTTTGAGCAACGGGCCTTCTTGTCGGGAGAGGTTCAAGTTCGCCCTGAAAGTTGGCATGATGTGCTCAATGCTTTGACTTGGTTGTTATTTCCCAGGTCAAAAGCGGCGCTCAACGCCAGGCATTACAAAGTTCTCGAAACTGATCAGTCTCTAGGTCGTTCTCCAGAAGGTGATGCACTCACGTTATTTGATGAGGAAGGGGTACTCGTGATATCCCGCAATGTGGAATTAACTCGATTGTTGACTGAGTTTCGTTGGGTTGAGCTTTTTTATGAACGTCGTGAGGAGGTTAAGTCACACATGTCCTTTTATATTTTTGGGCATGCACTTTTAGAGAAAACGATGAATCCTTATGTTGGAATGACTGGTAAGGCCATGATAGTTAATCAGCCCTATAATTTGCGTCATGGGAGCTTGATTGAGACTCAGGTTGAAGTTGATAATGCCCTCTTGAGGCTCGTTTCAAATCAGAACACGTTTACTTCTGGTCGTGAGTTCTCGCCGCTACCGATGCTCGGGTTGCCTGGCTGTTGGAATGGGAATGAGAAAGTGGACTTTTACTTAAATGAGTCATATTTTCGACCTAAAAAAATGAATCTCGGACTGTTAAATAAAAATTAAGGAGCTCATTAATTCTTTCTGTGGTGCATTGACAGGGGTCGAGGGTAAAAATACACTTCGCATATCAAAAATTTAGAACTTGTCTAAAGTTTGATAGTCTATTATAGGTATGTTTTTGTATCTTGGGATGTTAAAGCATTCACAATGCAAAAGTTAACAGCAATTGAACAACGAAAAGGGAGACTTCAAATGGCTAATTTAAAAGGATCAAAGACGGAACAAAGTCTGAAAGATGCGTTTGCTGGTGAATCGCAAGCAAATAGACGTTATTTGTATTTCGCGAATAAAGCGGACGTAGAAGGCCAAAATGATGTGGCGGCCGTGTTTCGCTCAACCGCTGAGGGAGAGACTGGACATGCGCATGGCCATCTCGAGTATCTTGAACAGGTTGGTGACCCAGCAACAGGATTGCCGATCGGCGGCACGCGAGACAATCTGACGGCATCGGTTGCCGGTGAGACTCATGAATATACAGATATGTATCCAGGCATGGCAAAAACTGCTCGCGATGAAGGGTTTGATGAAATCGCTGACTGGTTTGAGACCCTGGCAAAAGCTGAGCGTTCTCATGCCAACCGGTTCCAAAAAGCTTTAGATGCCCTAGAAGATTAATTCTAGAACCATTGTTTCTTTGGCAGGAATGAGCGTGAGCGTAAGGTTAATTCGTTCACGCTTTTTTTATTGATTGTGTACTTTAAGGCGGAAGGTTTATGAAAGAAGGTAGCCTGGAGGCCCCTACGCGGCATCCCTTGAATTGGCAGGACGAGGAATTTTATAAAGAAGAGCCTTTAAATGAGGAGCTCGAGCGCGTTTTTGATATTTGTCATAGTTGCCGTCGTTGCGTTAATTTGTGTACGACATTCCCGACGCTCTTTGATTTAATTGATGAGAGCTCTACGATGGAGGTAGACGGCGTTGCGAAGGAGGACTACTCCAAAGTAGTCGACAAGTGTTATTTGTGTGATATGTGCTACATGAGTAAGTGTCCTTACGTTCCGCCACATGAGTGGAATGTTGATTTCCCGCACTTGATGTTGCGTGCCAAGGCGCAAAAATTTAAAAATGGCGAGACTAAATTTCGCGATAAATTACTCTCAAGCACCGATGCTTTAGGAAAGCTATCATCTATTCCGGTGGTTGTTCAAACAATAAACGCGGTAAATTCAAACAAAGTTACGCGTAACGTGATGGAGAAGACCCTTGGAATCCACAAGGATCGAAAATTACCCAAATACGCAGGAAAAACTTTTCGGTCGCAACTACGTCAATTAGACGATGTTACGCCGCAAAATGGTAAGAGAACGCTAGGCAAGGTTGCAGTCTTCGTTACCTGTTACGTTAACTATAATGAACCAAACATTGGCGATGATCTATTTAAGGTGCTCGAACATAATAAGATTCACGCTGTAGCTGTTCAAAAAGAGGCCTGCTGCGGCATGCCAAAGCTGGAATTGGGCGATCTTGATGCAGTCAAGAGCTTAAAAGAGAAAAACATTCCTCAAATGGTGAAATATGCACGGGAGGGCTATGCTTTGATGACGTCTGTTCCATCATGTACGTTGATGTTTAAGCAAGAGCTTCCTCTGTTATTTCCTGATGATGAAGAGGTGCTTTTGGTGGCTAAGGCTATGGTCGATCCGTTTGAGTACTTGGTGATGCGTGATCGCGATGGGCTACTTAATACCGACTTTGAGGAATCGCTGGGTCAAGTTTCATATCACGTGCCGTGTCACTTGCGTGTACAAAATATTGGTTTAAAGACTAAAGAGATGCTGGAACGAGTGCCAGATACTGTTGTCAATACTGTAGAGCGGTGTTCTGGTCACGATGGGACATGGGGCGTTAAAAAAGAATATTTTGATGATTCAATGAAAATTGGACGACCAGTGTTTCGCCAAATGGGTGAGGAAGCACCACAGTACATCAGCTCAGATTGTGCTATTGCAGCCACGCACATTGTTCAAGGCATGGAAGCGAAGCAGGAGGTGAGTGATATAAAGAAACGCCACCCCATCACATTATTGAGAATTGCATACGGATTATAAGAATCGGAGAGTAATAAATGTTGAGTAGAACAAGTTTGATGTCATTAGAGGAATATGCAAAACGCCGACCATCATTTCGCACTGAGGTCATGGAACACAAAAAGGTAAGGAAAGTCCACCTTGGAGAGCACGTAACTTTATTGTTTGAGGATGCGTTAACTGTTCAGTATCAAGTTCAAGAGATGCTGCGAATAGAGCGTATTTTTGAAGAAGAAGCTATTGAGGAAGAGCTTCATGCCTACCTTCCCCTAGTGCCTGACGGCAGTAATTGGAAAGCCACGCTTTTAATTGAGTATCCAGATGAGGTCGAAAGAAAGGTAGCGCTGTCAAAACTTATCGATTTGGAAGACATGGTGTGGGTGCGTGTGCCGGGCTTTAAAAAGGTATTTCCGCATGCTGATGAGGATTTGGATAGGGAGAACGGTGAAAAAACTTCCTCGGTTCATTTTCTTCGCTTCGAGCTGACAGATGACATGAAAAAATCACTATTACACGGTTCAACCTTGAGTATAGGGGTTGATCATCCAAATTATATGGTGGAGATAGAAGAGGTGTCGGAGAGTCTGCGTGATTCGTTAGCCGGAGATTTAAGCGCGTAATAGAAAGCGTCAAAGGAATGTAGTCTCAATCCAAAAATTTTGTTATAAACTAAATCTATATCGTGGATTAGTTCTATGACGATTTATGATTGGTAATATTGAGAAAAAACTCAAGGAATTAGCGTTACCTATTGAAATTGTGCTCTGGGATGGTACGCGCATTGATGCGGTGGGCACTCCCAAGGTAACGCTTTCGCTCAAGTCGCAGAGGGCTGCACTCGCTCTCAGCCGGCCCACGCTCGGGAAACTCGCACGAGCATACGTGCGAGGAGTGATTGATATTGAGGGAGATACTCGTCAAACACTGGCCCTAGGGGAGAAGCTTGTCGCAGACACCTCGGCAACTTACAAAAAACGCTTAAATTTATTGAAGAGATGGCGGCATACCAAACCCGCCGATCGTCAATCGATTCAAAGTCATTATGATGTTGGCAACGAGTTTTATAGTTTATGGTTAGATAAACAACGAGTGTACTCTTGTGGATATTTTAAAAAACAGAATGACACTCTAGATACGGCTCAAGAACAAAAACTTGACCATATCTGCAAAAAGCTCGATTTAAAGCCGGGCGAAAAAATGCTGGATATAGGGTGTGGATGGGGTGCACTGATCATCTGGGCGGCGAAGCATTATGGCGTAGAGACTTTGGGTATTACCTTGTCCGATGAACAGCATACGTACGCGAGGGAGAAAATAAAACGTCTAGGACTTGAGCATATTTGCCGAGTTGAGTTGCTCGACTATCGAGATTTATCTTATGAGTGTTATTTTGACAAGGTTTCGAGTGTGGGGATGTTTGAACATGTCGGGAAGGGTAATTTACCCGTTTATTTCAAAAAAATTCATTCTTTGCTGAAGCCAGGTGGATTAGTTATGAACCACGGAATTACCACTAATTCCACTGACGACCTTGCGCTTGGCAGTGACATAGGAAGTTTCGTAGATGAATATGTTTTCCCAGGTGGTGAGCTCGTTCACGTCTCGACTGTGATCAAGGAGCTGGCACGGTCCGGTATAGAAGTTTGGGACGCTGAAAGTTTAAGGCCACATTATGCAAAAACGCTTTGGCACTGGGTTGACCGTTTAGAGAAAAATGAGACTAAAGCTAAATCAATTATTGGTGAGGAACGCTACAGAATATGGAGAATCTACATGGCAGGTTCAGCGCATGCCTTCGAGCGAGGATGGATTTCTATTTTTCAAATATTGGGTACAAAGCCTTTAGGTTCAGGTAAAGTTTCGTATCCACCGACTAGACAGCACATTTATCTTTAAGAATCCAAATGCTCCGATCCTTAGTTTGTATTAATCTGACAACGGTTAGCTCCAACTGTTTTTTCTGGTTTTTCTCCTTGTTGATTACCAGCAATATAAGCGAAGCGCTTGCGCAAGCGAGCGATCCACGCGATGTGCCAAGAGTTTATAAATATGAAACACCAGAGGTTTGGCGGGAGTCCGTTGTTGACTTGCCGGTACTTGCGGCAAAAAGCAGTTTCAATGCATATCAAACGAGAAGTCAAACAGGATTTAAATTTTATGTTGACGTGTCTTCAATTAAATTTGGAAGAGATGGAGTAGTGCGTATGAGTTTGCTCGCAGTTTCCCCTAAGGGTAGTGAAAATATTACGTATGAAGGTTTTAGGTGCGAAACTGGAGAATATAAACTTTATGCTTCAAGGTGGGCCTTTGATGCGGCATGGGTGCCTGCCAAGAGGGCGAAATGGAAAACTATCAACTCCAAGACACCAAATAGCTATAGGAGTGATTTATTGGAGCACTATATTTGTTACGGGGCATTGAATGTACTGGACGAAAAAGATTTGAAAATGCTTCTCAAAAAAGGAAAAATGAATAAACCAGGAGGTTTGAGAGGAAGAGAGTTCTCTAACTAGTGGCTTTGCCAGTTAGTCCTTCAGCGCCAAGTTATCTCTATTAATCAGTTCTAGGTCGTCAATGTACCCAAGGGTTTCTTCTATTATCTCGGAAGAGAGCCCTTTAATTTGATTTGTCTCCTTGCAATTGTAGTTGATCAGCCCATAGGCAATAACGTCTCCGTTCTTATCGGTGCAGGTCACTACATCACCTCGGTAAAAATCTCCCTCAGCTGCAACAACACCAATGGGTAGTAGACTTTTATGGTTTAGAGTTATGGCGCGTATCGCGCCTTCATCTAGGGTAACCGATCCTCGAACTTGCAAGTGATTACTGAGCCATTGTTTTCTTGCGGTCATAACTGGTTTGGACGTCTTAAGCCGAGTTCCGATGTTCTCTCCAGCTACGATTCTAAGTAAGATGTTTTTTTCTTTGCCATTAGCTATGACAGTGTGAGTGCCACTCCGAGCGGCCCGTTTAGCGGCGCTTAGTTTGGTGAGCATACCGCCGCTGCCAAATGT
>QXZO01000088.1 GCA_009886305.1 Betaproteobacteria bacterium | reverse complement strand
CGCAGAGATGGCTGAACTACCTTCTAAAATCCGAGATATTACTGACCCATTAGACGCCGTTGGTAATACCACTAAAGCAGTGACAAAGGGTTACGCTATCGGATCTGCTGGCTTGGCTGCATTGGTTTTGTTTGCGGACTACACAAATACACTTGAGGCCGCAGGTAAACTGGTTGAGTTCTCCCTTTCTGATCCAGCTGTCATCATTGGATTATTCCTTGGTGGAATGATCCCGTACCTCTTTAGCGCAATGGCCATGGAGGCTGTAGGGCGTGCAGCAGGGTCTGTGGTTAATGAAGTAAGACGTCAGTTCAGAGAAATACCAGGCATCATGGAAGGAACTGGAAAACCTGATTACTCAAAAGCTGTCGACCTACTCACTCGTTCAGCTATCAAAGAAATGATGATTCCATCGTTACTTCCGGTTTTAGCGCCAGTAGTGGTTGCATTTGGTATGAATTGGCTAATGGGGCCGGGGGAAGGAATTAAGGCTCTCGGTGGTTTACTCATAGGAACGATTATCACTGGTATCTTTATTGCTATCTCAATGACTACAGGTGGTGGCGCTTGGGATAACGCAAAAAAGTATATTGAGGACGGCAATTGTGGTGGTAAGGGTTCAGATGCACACAAAGCATCTGTAACTGGAGATACAGTTGGTGACCCATACAAAGATACAGCGGGTCCGGCAGTGAATCCTCTAATTAAAATTATTAACATTGTGGCTCTACTATTAGTCCCGCTTCTTTAAAAAAAGCGTGATAATAAAAAGGCTCCTTAATGGAGCCTTTTTTTATGTCTCATACAAATCAATCATTTTTTTTAGATTGCTGAATCCCCGCTGTTACAGCTAAGCGCATAGCTTGTTCACGAGGCATCTCAATAGGTGTGAGTTGGGATCGAGGCACAAAGATAGTGTAGCCACCAATCTGGTAGCTCATCGGCAGATAGACCGCCACCCGACCTTCAGGAACCATGTTGGGCGGCAAATCGGAAAACTCCTCGCGAGTCAAAAAGCCTAGTAACCTGACATCTAAACTTGGCATATCGACCATCACAACCTGGAAGTTCTCACCTTTATCATCTCCAGCAAATAACCCAAAAAATTCCTTTAGAGCGCTATATATCGTTTTTATCAAAGGCACCTTAAGAAAAAACCGCTCAGTCAAATTAAAGATACTTCGAATAACATACGCTCGCATCAATATTCCAATAACAAATACGACACCGCAACCAGCAGCGAGTCCCATACCCGCAACGTAAGCTCCTTCGGGCAAGATCATTTGTAACGGAGTGACCATAAAAGATTCGGCCGTGGTGAACAACCAAGCTAATAAGTATATGGTCGCCAACACTGGTAAGGCAGTGAAAAGGCCAGTCAAAAATATTTTACTAATGAACTTCATCACAATCATGCTCCCCTAGTGAATTAAGTACTGCTCTATTTGAAACAGTATATTGTCATTTTAATAATTCATCGATTAGTTATGAAAAAAAGTGATTTTATACAGAGTTAGACTCTTGGAACCATCTTTTGAAAAAACCGTTTCGCGGCGAATTTAATATATTCTTTAGGTTATGTGGATAACCCTGAAAGAGCCTCTCCTGTTGCTGAGGAAGCTTGCTTAGCCAAGCGCTCCGGAACACCTTGGAATAAAACATAACCGCCTGCATCACCACCCTCTGGACCTAAATCGACCACCCAGTCTGCACTTCCAATCACATCAATATTATGCTCTATAACTACCACAGTGCCTCCTGCACTAGCGAGACGCTTTAGCGCTTCAATCAACTTCTCAACATCGGCCATGTGTAATCCAACAGTAGGTTCGTCAAGAACAAACAGGGTTTGATTACGACTAGACTGCCGGAAATGATCCTCGGTATCAGCTTTAAACTTTGATAATTCTGAGACCAGCTTAATCCTTTGAGCCTCTCCTCCTGACAATGTACTGCTGTGTTGTCCGAGCTTTAAATAACCTAACCCAAGCTCATTTAGTAAATTAAGTTTCTTGTTGATTCGCGGATGCGCACTAAAAAGCTCTACAGCCTCTTTAATACTGAGATTCAAAACATCCGCAATTGAGTGATTGTTATAACGAATCTGCAAAGTATCTTTACTGAATCGATCGCCATCACACGCCTCGCAGACAGTTCTAACATCAGGCAAAAAATTCATCTCTATTTTTTGTATACCTTGACCCTCACAGCCCTCGCAGCGACCACCTTTAGTGTTAAAAGAAAATCGAGCTGGACCAAACCCTCTAACCCGTGATTCGGTTGCAGATGCAAAGAGCTTTCTCACCTCATCCCATATTCCCGTATAGGTTGCAGGACAAGAACGAGAGGTTTTACCAATTGGAGATTGATCTACTTCAATCACTCGAGAGAAACATTGAGTCCCAGAAATATTCGAACAATCTGAAAAGCCCGAAATTTGGGTATCTGAATTCGGTCTTGATATGAGTCTGTCCATATTGGCGCGTAATATTCCACGGACTAAACTGGACTTGCCACTGCCAGATACACCTGTTACCGCAGTTAGATAGCCAATAGGGATTTCGGCATTAACGCTTTTAAGGTTATTACGTGTTGCCGCCTCAATGCGAATAAAATCAGTTGGAGTTTTATGCTGTCCTTCCTCACGAATCGAGTAGCGTCTCTTCGAAGTTAAGTACCGCCCTGTAATCGAAACATCGTCACGCATAATTTCCTCTGGGGAACCTGATGATATGATGTGTCCACCTTCACTACCTGCTCCTGGCCCTAAATCAATCACGAAATCAGCTTGCTTTATCGTATCCTCATCGTGCTCCACAACGACTAGCGTATTGCCGTTATCTTGAAGGTGTTTGAGCGCTTTCAATAGTACGTTATTATCTCTCGAGTGAAGCCCAATAGTCGGCTCGTCTAGAACATAAACAGCCCCACGAAGGTTTGACCCTAACTGCGCAGATAACCGCATACGTTGAGACTCACCTCCGCTCAAGGTGGGAGCAGACCGGTTCAAGGTCAGGTACGTTAAACCGACTTCAGTCAAAAAGCGCAGTCGAGACAACACCTCTTTTAGTAAGTCTTTCGCGATTAATTGCTCTCTTTCTGTCAACTGAATTTCTAAAAGCATTCGATATAGAACACCAACAGGAGTGGATACCAAGTCTGCCATTGTGAGATTTTTCCAAACAACACTCTGAGCCTGGGCATTCAGTCGAACACCGTCACATACCTTGCATACAGCGCTACTTGAATCTTCTTTACTTTTCGCTCTGTCTGTCTCCACCTCAATTTCATCTTTAAGGTTTTTTACTGAAATAGTCTTACCCTCTAAACCCAAACCTACACCTTGGCAAGCGTCGCACCAGCCATATTTAGAGTTAAACGAAAATAAACGCGGATCTAACTCATCAAAGGATCGCTGGCATGAGGGACATGCTCTTTTACTAGAAAAACTTTCCTGTTCAAATGCCCCGCCCTGAAGCAGGTCGTCAATATTTGAAATAATGTGAAAAAATCCGCTTCCATATTGGAGCGCATCTTTAACAATATTAGCGATCTGCTCCCGTTGCATCTCAGACACAGTAATGCTTGCTAGCGGCAACTCAATAGTGTGCTCTACATAGCGATCCAACTTAGGAAATGTGCCTGTTTCGACAAATACGTTATCCACCAAAAGATGCGTAAAACCTTTTTTTCGGTAAGTCTCAGCCAACTCTTTATAGACGCCTTTTCTGGAACGCACCAGGGGAGCTAAGAATCCGATATGAATCCCAGAGTAATCAATTAACAAACGCTCAACAATTGAATTAGTATTTTGTGGCTGAATTTTAACTTCGCAGTCTGGGCAAAATTGAGTTCCTATTTTTGACATCAAAAGTCTTAAATAATGGTAAGTCTCGGTCACGGTGCCAACGGTGCTTTTCATACCACCCCGACTGGTACGTTGTTCAATTGCCACAGCCGGCGGGATACCGAATACTGCATCCACGTCAGGCTTTTTACCAACATGGATGAATTGTCTAGCATAGGCATTCAAAGACTCCAAATACCGCCTTTGGCCCTCCCCATAAATAATGTCAAACGCTAGAGAGGATTTACCACTCCCACTAAGCCCGGTAATGACAGTCAATTTTTCATGAGGGATATTTACACTTACACCCTGAAGATTATTTTCTCTAGCATTCCTTATGGATATTGAGTTAGGAACCAAGTTGCCGTTCTGAGAAACTTGCTTGGGTTCGTCGCTAATACTCGAAGAGACAGGCTGACTATTGATGCGCCTCAACTCCAAGCCCGTAGGTGAGGAAATGTCCTCGATTATCTTTTCTGGAGATCCAAAGCAAACAACCTCGCCGCCTCCAACCCCTCCCTCAGGGCCTAAGTCAATAATCCAATCGGATGCGGCGATCAAATCTAAATTATGCTCCACTATCACGATTGAAGCACCAAGGTTCACAAGCGCGCGAAGCGCAATAAGTAATTTTCTAACATCGTGAAAATGTAAACCGGTGGTGGGTTCATCAAGCAAGAATAACGTTTGATTAACTGACCGCGTTGAGGCCTCAGATATATAACTTGCAAGCTTAAGCCTTTGAGCCTCTCCACCGGATAACGTCGGCACAGGCTGTCCCAGCCTTAAATAACCTAAACCGACATCGACCAGACATTGTAGCTTCCGGGAAATTTTAACCGCATCCTTGAAGACCAGCATCGCTTCAGATATGGTTAGATTTAACACATCATCAATGTTCACCAAACCGACACTTGGCAAGTCGACCTTAATTTTTAGAACATCTTGTCCATATCTCTTGCCATCACATTGGTTACACCGAAGGTAGACATCTGATAAAAATTGCATCTCTACCAGCTCGAAACCACTACCGGCGCAGCTTTGACATCTACCCTTTCCCGAATTAAAACTAAAATAACTTTTATCGTAACCAGCTTTCAAAGCTTCTGGTGACGCGGCAAATAAGGCTCGTATACCATCCAGAGCGCTCACATAGCTGACCGGGTTAGAACGGGAAGACTTACCAATCGGCCTTTGATCCAGCATGACAACTCTATTTATTAAATCTAAATTTTTGAAACCCCCTACGCCATCCTTGGAGATCCCTTTGCCCTCTAAAGATCGAGATATCTCCCTGAAAATAGTGTCTTCAACAAGCGTCGATTTTCCAGACCCAGACACTCCAGTGATTGAGACCAAATGTCCTATTGGAATATCGACATCAATGCACTTAAGATTATTACGACAAGCACCAAATACGCTCAACCACTGCGTTTTTCGTGGCTCAACCGGTTTGACAGGTATAGAGTCTGTGACTGAGCGCTCACCCAATAAATATTCAGCGGTAAGGCCAGAGTCGACACTTAAATTACTTGCTTTACCAAAATACTCGATACATCCACCGCGCTCTCCGGCCTCCGGTCCGATATCAAGCAAGAAACTCGCTGCACGTATGATTTGTGGGTCATGCTCAACCACAACAATTGTATTTCCATTGTTCTTGAGCCGATCAATTACCGAAATAACCTTCTCAATATCTCTCGGATGCAACCCAATAGATGGCTCATCCAGCAAGAACAATGTTTGCGTTAATGAAGCACCCAAAGCGGTCGCTAAGTTTAGCCGTTGAGTCTCCCCTCCAGATAGCGTTCGAGACTGTCGATCCAGAGTAAGGTAACCCAAACCCACGTCTTCGAGAAAATCTAATCTCGATATAATTTGATCCAGAATCAGTTGGCCAGAATCGTCTTTATTCATTTCTTGCCAACGACCCTTTTCATGATTTATGAATTTTTTTAAATCCCAGATGGGCAATGTATTCACTTGGTGAATTGACATCCCCTCAATAGCCTTTAATTTATCGAGATCCAAATCGAGACCTGGGTGCTCAAAAGGAGTTGGCAAGCTGTCCACTGCAAGTTTATTTGATCCAACACGCCAGAGCAGAGCGCTCGGCTTTAACCGGCTACCACGACAATCTGGGCAGAGGGAGTATGACCTGTATTTGGCAAGCAATACTCGAATGTGCATTTTGTAAGATTTTGTCTCAAGCCACTCAAAATAACGCCGGACTCCATACCAATACTTGGGCCAAGACTTACGCCAACTAATCCAGTCCGGATCACCCTCTAACACCCACTGCTTGTCCGCTTGATTCATCTCACACCAAGGAACGTCAATAGAAATATTTCTTTGGCGAGCAGACTCAAGTAGCTCATTTTGACACTCAGAGTAACTATCAGTTTGCCAAGGACGAATAACCCCGTCTGCGAGCGAAAGCTTAGAACTCGATATCACCGAATCCATATCGACACCAATAACGCGACCAAACCCTCGGCAAGTCGCACACGCACCCACTGGTGAATTAAAAGAAAACAGCCCAGCACTCGGGGGAGAATAGTCGATATTGCAACTAGCACAATGGAATCTATTGCTAAAAATTAATGCGTCATTCCCTAATTCGCCTTTTGAATAAGATGCAACTGAACACTTCCCTTGCCCGACGCGAAATGCTGCTTCAAAGGCCTCTCTTAACCTTGCCTCTTCCACACTACTCACATCAAATCGATCGATGACGACATGCGTCTGGTCAGCCGCTCGAAGGAAACGATCGTAACCCTGAGCAACAAGGTGTCCTTCGATTTCGGTCACCGTAAAGTTCTCAGGCACTACAACTGGAGCCTTGATTACCACTCTACCAAGTTGGTGATCAGCTAGTTTACTTATGATGGTCTCCAGATTATCAACCTCAACAGGTTTAGCACAACTCCCGCAGTGCAGGCTGGCGTACTTAGCAAACAGTAATTTCAGGTAATCCGAAAGCTCAGTCATTGTGCCTACAGTGGAACGAGATGTTTTTACTGCGTTCACTTGATGAATAGCAATGGCGGGAGGGATACCATCTATACTTTTGACGTCCGGTCGATCCATACGATCAAGAAACTGTCGAGCGTAAGAGGAAAAAGTTTCCACATACCTCCGTTGTCCTTCGGCATAAAGTGTATCAAAGACCAAAGACGACTTGCCAGAGCCTGATACTCCAGTTACCGCAATAATTTCTCCCAAAGGAAGGTCCAAATCGAGATTTTTAAGATTATTTTGAGTCGCCCCTCGGATTTTGATATGTTTTCTCATGCGCCGTAAATGGTTTTAATTAATCTAATTAATGTTCTTTTAATAGCCTGTAAGATAGACTAAACGTAAAGAAATTGGTTTAAAAAATTAAGACTCAACACAAGACTCAATATGATGCCTTTTATAAAAAAAATTTTTCAGCTCCTTAAACCTGAATCAACAAGTAAAACTTCTGATTCAAAAAAAATTAATATCCAGTCTGCATTAGCCTCCTTACTATATGAAGCCGCTCGCGTTGATAGGGACGTTACAGATGAAGACCTGACAGTTGCCACAGAATCACTCGGCCTCTTAGCCGAAATAAGCGACAAGGAGGCTCAGGAGCTTTTAGCGGCTGCATCTAAAACGGAGAATAGACCGACTTCTTACCATCCTCTTGCAAGCATTATCAATGAAAATTT
>QXZO01000087.1 GCA_009886305.1 Betaproteobacteria bacterium | reverse complement strand
TTATAATCAAATCAGCAGCTTCTATTGCACGGTGCACGTAATCACTCGCAGAAAGCGCGGCACAACCCATAAACAACGGATGACGCTCATCAATAACACCCTTACCCAACTGAGTACTGACAAAAGGTATCCCGGTCTCATTCACCAACTCTGTCAACATCTTGCTCGTAAGCTTTCGGTTTCCGCCAGCTCCTACGACCAAAATCGGACTCTTTGCTTTGGCTATTTTTTCTATTGCGGCCTTTATGGACTTATCTTCCGGGACAGGACGACGCACTGATGACGCTTTGATGGGCACCTCATCTGAGTGCTCGTCAGCTATATCCTCTGGTAACTCTAAGTGGACGGCTCCAGGCTTCTCTTCCTCCGCAAGCCTAAACGCCTCTCGCACTCGGCTAGGAATGTTGTCTGCAGAGACTATTTGATGTGCATATTTAGTGATTGGCTTCATCATCTCAACAACATCTAAAATTTGGAATCGCCCCTGTTTAGATTTCTTCACTGGCTTTTGACCAGTGATCATCATCATTGGCATACCCCCTAACTGGGCATATGCTGCTGACGTTGTAAAGTTTGTCGCCCCTGGACCCAAGGTAGAGATGCAGACTCCGGTTTTACCGGTCAAACGACCATAAACAGAAGCCATAAATCCTGCTCCTTGCTCGTGTCTCGTTAGGATCAGTTTGATTTTTTTGGATCGAGAGAGACTATCGAGAAAATCTAAATTTTCCTCGCCAGGAATACCAAAAATGTATTCAACATTTTCTTCCTCTAACGCTTTTATGAATAGATCTGAACCCTTCATACCCTTATCCCCTTTTTTATATTTATTAATATGACGAGCAATTCAACCTGCTAACGCATAGGTCCTACTAGCACATGTAAGGTAACAGATTAATGGATTTAAAGAAAACCCATAAGTAAGCTCACAATATTCAGGCTTAGAAAACATTTTCGAGGGAATATCGGACCTTTACAAACGATACCCTTTTACTCAATCGGGCTGAAAAGCCCTTGATTTTTTATTGATCACGGTCATGATCGAATTCGCGAAACCGCCAAGCGAGGACTCTCGCACCAATGCCAGATAGACAGAGCTCTGACGATGGGCTACAAAACATTAATATAAGCACCGATGACTCTAAAATTATTTACAATCAGTATAATTGAAGGCCTCTACACTAAGTCTTGAATCCAATATGATCAGTCGTTTTATTTTTTGGACTTTACTGCTTCTACTTATTCTATCTACGGGCTTAAACGTCTATCAGATACAGTTATTCTCCACTGAAGATATCGTTAAACAAGATCTCAACCAAAACACAAGATCCACAAACGCATACAGTTCAGAACGTCAAAGATTCGTATTAGAGATTGACCTCGACGAAGATGGATACCAAACGGCACGATCGAACCCATTCTGGGTCAAACAAAAGCTGGGAAATATTCTCAACATCGAGGCTAGAAGATTTGAGAGTTTAATACAGGCATTCTGTTATTACGTTGAATCCGAAGGCGTCGATGTTAAGAACTGCATCGATGACGTTAAAGTTTGGGTACAGCCAATTCAGGATCGCGAAGAAGCCTACATTGCTATTACTGGAAGACCGGTAGACTCCCCCGGAGTAGATGTTTCCAAAATTTGCAAAAAACAACTTTGCACGTCTTACAGACTCATTCATTTGTCACGTGAAGGTAAAAAAACTTTTATCGCTGGCGACTCAGGCTACCAGACGATTAAAGCAAATGAAAAAAATATGCGATTCGACCTTGTAAAGATTAGTCAAAGCGGAATTTTGGCGTGGACGAGAAAAATTGATTGGTACGGAACTGATATTGCAACGACAGACTTGAGTCTTTATCTCAGCACCGGCAGATCGATCGTCGAATCATTGAGAATCCCCATCGCCGGCAGTTGGACCGATGCAGAATGTATGAATGTCGCGAATGACGAGCCTATAAAGTTTCGAGAAGAATGTGGAAAACAATTCGATTCAGACCTAGTGACCAACTTCAAAAACTCACCATTTTGGTCCCCCGGTGAACTCGCGCTAAATAACTCACTAAACGCTAAAGGAACGCCGGTTCGCATAAACTTTGATAGAGATCTCAATCAATACGTCTTGCCCGAAAAAATAGAACCTGGAATTAAAGAGTTACTATTGCAAATCAGCTATCAACCGAATAAAAATACAGCCTCGGACAACTGATTGGCCTTACCTTTAAGTTAAACGCAGATATTGAGTAAACTCCTTTGAATATCGATATAAAAAAATAGGACTGACAATGAATAAAATATTGGGCGTAGTAATGATCTTTATCTTCTCATCAGCGAGCGCTGAATCCATCGAAACACTCCTAGCAGATGGGTACGAAATAAAGTCAGCAGCAACTGTCGCAGCGGGTGGGATGTACTTCATCCTACAAAACGGAGCTGATGCATACTTTTGTCCCGCGCTAGACCCTAGTAAAGTCATGGATTGTAGAAAGGTGAAAGCCGGGAACAATAAATAATTAGGAAAAATGTCGTTCGTACTAATTGAACCTAAGCGGCACCTCAAGCTGCTCTGCGACATATTTTTCTCATTCACAACGCTAGTTTAAGCTAGCACCCAGCAACTCAACTGTCCCTGGGTCTGCATTTGAATAAAGGTAAAGCGAAGCCACTCAACTGACTAAAAATATGTACTTAGACATTTAAACAATATTAAAGATGTTGTCTACTCATCGTTTTGGCGTTGCATTGCTGCTTGTCCTAGTGTTGAGCTCAGTCGCTTACGCACAAGAGATGATCGGTGTCATCTCAGCCCTCTCGGGCAATGCAACTATCGTTCGTAACTCAGTCGAAATTTCCGCCAAAAGCGGCACTCCTGTTTTTGAAGACGATGTTATTAACTCTGCTGATAACTCTCGGGTACAAATTCTCCTCAAGGATCAAACCGCAATTAACCTAGGCGCTAACGCCTCGCTCACTATTGATGCGTTCGTCTACAGCGATGAAGCGGAGAACGTCGCAGTGAAAGTATCTAAAGGTGCTTTCAAATTCATCTCCGGTAAAGTCGCCACTAAAAATCCTGAAAAAGTGACTGTAGAAACACCCGTCGCAACGATTGGTGTTCGAGGCACCGAATTCGTAGGCGTCATTAATCCGCAAGACGCCAGGATCGCTCTACTCGATGGAAAAATTGAAGTGGCAAATGATCTTGGTGCACAACTTGTTGAGGTACCAGGGTTTGGTGTCTCCATCGATACCGCTGGCGTCATCAGTCCACCCGTGAAGTTCTCACAAAATGAGCTCGAATCATTATTGAACACAGTCGCGATCGATAAAGATGAGAAGGAAGAACTAGAGAACAGTGAGGCTAACAATGAAGGGCTGACGGAGGACGAGGAAGATGATTCGAACCCAGATGAAGGTGAAAATGAACCGGGCGACGACAGAGAGGAAAGTAGTGAACAAAACTCACCGGATAGCGAGGGAGATCAACCGCCTGACGATGGAGAAGGAGTCATTGATGAGTCCGGACCAGATGA
>QXZO01000086.1 GCA_009886305.1 Betaproteobacteria bacterium | reverse complement strand
GACAGGGTAAGACAAGAATTTACTAAAATCTGCCCAAACTCGCTATCTTTTACGTATTCCTTATCAAAATGAAGTGGATGTGTATTCATGGTTAATAGAGTGAACCAAGTGTTATCTGCCTCACTTATAGTCCGACCAGGCCGATGCTCATAAATATCGCCGGTAACGAAATCCTCAAAATTGCGACCTATATCTTCTCTATAACGTCTTTTACCCGTATTATCAGTAACAGAAGCACTTCCATACACCATTTTTTATCCTCAATCCTCGCCTGCCATACGGAATGCTTGATCGTCTGAACGGGTTAAATTCAACATCTGCCCTATCGAGGCAGAACTTTCAATAGTCGAAAGCTCTTTTACTAGCACGTTTCGTTGATTCTCACTTAAATATGGGCTCACCAAATCGTCAAATTTAGTACGAGCCTCAGTATCTGTCATAAAGTTTTCGGGCTCTCCTTTTGGGATGGTAACGCGATCTTCAAAAGTGCCTCTCGATGTCTTTATTCTAACAATACCGGCCATATTATCTGGATATTCAGATTCGGCCCAATCGTCAGTCACCGTGCTAAATTTTGCCGCGAGTGCCAACGTTTGATTGTCGCTAAGATGTTTAGAATAGTCGTCCCACCCCATTGTACCTTCGCGCAAAACTACTGCACCACAAAACGGCATTGAAAACTGTCCGTCAACTGCCCCAGTTGGCTTCCTTTTACCCTCATCTGGCTCACCTATTATCCGCCACCCCGTATGAGGCAATCCCACCTCAACTTTTTCAACCTCCTCAATTGCTATTCTATGTTCAGTCCGCATTGAGGCTATGGCTCCCATAGCAGAATGACTGTATCTGCACGATGGGTAGGGTTTGACCGCTATATTCATGGTCTCCCAAACACTGCCAAGATCTGCCGCTGCCCGGGATATATCTGGGTTTGGAGCGTAAGATTGAAGGAAACCGTCTTTACCTTCAATAGAACCCATTGGGCCCACAAAGCCCTCTTTAGCTAAAGTCGCAGCGACCAGACCATTATGGCCTGAATAACCAACCTGGAACCTTTTTGTCCATGCTCCATCCGCTAAAAATCTCATCGATCCAGAAGTTTGACATTCAGCAATACCAAAAGCGCTAGCAATATCGTTAGCGTTTAAATTAAAGATTAAACCAGCAGCAGCGGCGGCTCCAAATGTCCCGCATGTCGCTGACGGATGGTAACCACGTTTATAGTGGTCTGAGGGGTTAAGCGACAAACTAAGTCGTATTTGAACTTCATATCCTGCAGCTATGGCGGTGATTACTTTTTTCCCATCAGCGCCCACCATCTCAGCTGCGGCCAAAGCAGCAGGTATTATTGGGGCACTAGCATGGATAGATCCAGCTGCGTGTGTATCATCAAAGTCTAAACTATGAGCCAGTGTCCCATTAATCATAGCGGCACCAGCAGGTGTGTATTTACTGGAAGTACCAATTACTCTGCTATGGCCACCAAGATATCCCATAGCTTGACTAGCAGCCAAAAGACTAGGTGTCGATTCTGAATCATGCATCGCACGAATAGAGATGCCCACCGTATCCATGAGTAGGAATTTTATTCTTTCCACTACCTCACCGGGCAAATCGTTATAAGTTAGCTTCGCTACAAATTCTGCAAGTTGCTTAGTTTCAGACATTAACCACCCTCTCAATAACGTTGGTTGAACTTAGATGTAATTTAAGATGTTGATACGCCAAGGTCAATTAACAGAAGTTTTTCATTTACACGATATTTAAAGACCTAATCATTAATCGTGACTATGATCAAGATTCCTGGAGATACTTGCACAATCTAGTTACTGGTTTACTGTTAGATTCCCATTAACCTTCTGCTACAGTATTGGTTCTAAAGTCTTCACACACAATTCAAGCCTATCTGGAGTGCTAATACCCATCGCAACTAAAAAGTTTCTATTATTTATTATATGGCGTCTTTTTTATGACTGGATCCGAAGGTATAAAAGTTGAAAAACGGGCCGTCGATAGTCATCCAACAGTTACAATTGGGGGGTCATATCGGTTCTTTACGCCATTAATATTTATGGCCGAATTACACATGCTCTCTCATGCTATTATCTCCGGTTTTCTTGCACGTATGCCGGATCCAGAGCCTATTTTAGCTGCTTATAGTATCGCATTTTATTTGCATGCTACTTTGGGTAGCCCGGTATGGGCTTGTCAGTTTGTGGCCATTGCTTATATCCGCGACAGAGCTTCTGTACTCCGTTTGTTTATTTTTAGCACACAAACATTTCTCCTCGTAGGCTGGTTTTGGGCTCTAATCGCGCTTACACCTTTTGGTATTACTTTTTTTGTTTCAACTTTTGGCGCTAGCGAAACTGTGGCTAAGGAGGCGCAGATATGTATACTCGTCTCAACCCTCATAGTCCCATGTGTATTTTTTCGCTCCCTCGCTTACGCTTTATTAATGCTTAACCGGCGTACCACACTCGTCACATTAGGAACGGTAATCCGTTTGATAGGTCTAATTGGTATTTTAACTATATTACAAGATGACACCAGTGGCGCTCTTGTCGGCATGTTGGCATTAACAGCATGTATCGCAATTGAAAGCTTATACGCAGTAATTGCAGCTTACAAATATTACCTAAGCTTACCAATCAATAGCGAACCCGTGCCAAAATATAAGGAATTATGGCGTTTTGGTTGGCCCGTAATACTCATGCAAACGGCAGAAAGCGGTGTTGCATTCACTGCGAGTTTTTTCTTGGGACGCTTAATACAACCCGAACTTGCCATCGCTGCCTTTGGTGTTTTAGACGCAATGATACGGGTTGTTCTTGGACCTTTAAGGAATTTAACACAGGCAGTTCAAACGCTAACTCGTAACAGTGCTGATGCAATCATAATTGGAAAATTTTCCATACACCTGGCAGTCATATTCAGCCTAGTAATGTGCGCATTTCAAAATGACGTAATCCGTCATTATGCATTAGACAACATTATGGGTTTACCGCCGTCTATGATAAACTATATCGCCCCGGCTCTCTTATTAACGCCTATCCTAGCGATAAGTATGACCGCAGCCGCTTATGCAAGGGGACAACTGCTTGCTAGCCGAAAAACCACAGCCATTGCGGTTGCGTCAACTGCACGATTATTTGCAGTCTGCTTAATCGGCGTCATAGCTCTTTCACTTTCAAACGCGAATGGGGCTGTCGTCGGAGTTTTAGCTTTAATCGCAGCATTCATAACCGAGGCTGTCATATTAGGTGGTCGAATACTATATGCTGAGCATCGTACCGGAGGGTTATTTAATTGAGAGTAAAGTTTTTAAACAGCCATCTTAAACTAGCAGAGGTCTCATCAAGAATATTTGGGATTATCAATAATTGTTACATTACGTAGAAGCTTTGAGCCTATGGGGAAACGTTGAGTTTTTTATCGACACCAAAATGTATTGTCTGTGGACAAAAGAGAAGTTTGATTGGCTCTGATAACTAAGTTTCCGCTGCAGTTTGAATCTCTAATATCGGTTGACCTATTTCACTCACTGCATCGGTTGGCTCTTGTTGTTCCAAATTTTTATCTCCAACTTCTATCTCTTCAATTCTCCCACCACGTTTCGCGAGCTTATCTGCCGATACTCTGATCTGTCTAATATCATCCTCTGCCTGCCTAAAATGCGTTTCCAATTTCCCAACACGAGAATCAAGACGTTCAACATCCGTTAACATCAGCGAAACTTCTCTTTGAATTACATGGGCTTGTTCTCGCATTTGAGAGTCCTTTAGAACAGCACGTATAGTATTAAGCGTTGCCATTAACGTAGTGGGAGAAACTATCCAGACTTTGGCTCTCCAAGATTTCTCTATCACATCAGCTAAATTGGCATGCAATTCCGCATAGACTGCTTCTGATGGCAAGAACATGAGCGCTGACTCCGCGGTTTCGCCGGGAACAATATACTTCTCAGAGATATCTCGGACATGCTTTAGG
>QXZO01000085.1 GCA_009886305.1 Betaproteobacteria bacterium | reverse complement strand
GTTACCTGGCCCAGATTATTAAAAGATAGCGGCTACATCACAATCTCTAATGGCAAAATATATCATCACTTAGACGACCGAGTTTCTGATTGGGACGAAGTATGGCGCCCTTACGCATTTGATGAAAATGATCAAGGTTTAGCCCCATCAGATTATTGGCAATCATTATGGAAAGATTACCAACTGGCTGAAAATATTGAATTTTATAGGGCAACAGACAGAGGTCCTGCTTATGAAAGTGCAGATGTCAGTGACGGTACTTACATCGATGGCATGCTAACCAAAAAGGTAATTAGAGATTTAAAACGATTAAAAACTAGCAATAAACCCTTTCTGTTAACGGCTGGCTTTATTGCTCCGCATTTACCGTTTAATGCGCCCACTAAATACTGGAATATGTATGATCGCAAAGAAATCAAACAGCCAGACAATAACTACGTACCTAAACATGCACCAAAAACGTCGATAAGTCGTTGGGGAGAAATGCGTGCCTATACTGGCATCCCTAGACAAGGCGGCGTTAGCGATGAAACGGCCAGATCACTCATTCATGGTTATTACGCTACAGTCAGTTATGTTGATGCATTAATTGGTCAAATAATGACGGCATTAACCGAGTTGGAGTTAGATCAAAAAACAATAATTATCTTGGTTTCTGATCATGGCTACAACCTGCAAGAACATACTCAGTGGGGTAAATATACATCCTATAGAACGTCGACCAGAGTACCATTGATGATCCATTTACCAGCAATGTCAAAAGGTAGCAAAACCAACGCATTAGTTGACTTGATTGATGTCTATCCAACGGTTGTTGAACTTTTAGAACTGGAACTACCTAAACATCAATTAGCGGGTGTGAGCTTAGTGCCAGTGCTTAAAGACCCTAGCCTTGATGGTAAAAGTCATGTGTTTTTAAAAAACGCTAAGGGCTATACCATACAGACTCAAGAATATAGCTATACCGAATTTATTAACGACAATAACCAAACGTTTGCTAGCATGCTTTATGACCACCGAACTGACGGCGATGAAAACATCAATGTTGTTAATGACGCTAATTATGCCCATACAGTGACAAAGTTGAGTACGCTTTTACATACAGATTACGTCAGCAATATTATCGGCGACTAGCGGACGACTAGCGGACGACTAGCGGACGACTAGTAAGTCCATAACAACATCACTTTGGGAGCCTAGAAAACACCTTAAGCGTCAATGCTCAATAAGTTAATAACTAACGTCTATTGGACTTTTAACTGGCAGCATATAAACACTATGCCCTGCCTTTATTTAAAAGCCGGTTATAAATATAGGACGCCTGATCCAGTGATAAATCAACCAGTAAGCTAATACAAAAATTAGACCAATAGGACACAATATGCTGCTCTGCATAGTAGAAAAATCTGCTTATACCAACGTCATTTGTTCTTTTATTTGGCGGTTAGCCTGACCACGTTGTCAGCTGGGTGTAGCGACGATAATTCTCCCGCTAAGTCGCTGACCCCTGAATCAGCGCCGGAGGACACTACCCCAGTTGTACCTATAAATTCTGACAAAAACGCCTATTTTGGTGACCTCCATGTTCACTCGAGTTATTCATTTGATGCCTTTCTTTTTGGTGTTAGGGCAGAACCCGATGACGCATATCGGTTCGCGCAAGGTGCCAAACTGAATCATGTTGGTGGGTTTGAGATGCAATTAAAAACGCCATTCGACTTTTTCTCGGTAACTGATCACGGCGAAATGTTAGGCCATTACAGAGCCATGGCCGACCCCTCCCATGCTCTTTCAAAACATCCCGACGCCAGAGCTGCAACTCAAGCCAAAACTCGGGAAGAACTGCAAACAGCATTTGCCTTAGCCAAAGAATGGATAAGACCCGGCCCTAGACAGGGGGAGTTAAACGATGCAGCAGTTACCCAGTCAAGTTGGGCTGAAATTATAGCTAGTGCAAATCGACATAATAAACCAGGAGAATTCACCACTTTTATCGGCTATGAGTAAACGACTACCGCAGATCTAGACAATCTGCATCGTAATGTCATCTTTGCAGCAGACAAAGCCCCTGAGGCTCCATTCTCTCGTCTTGATTCTGAAAACCCTGAAGATTTATGGTTATGGATGGATTGGCTTCGCGATCAAGGGATTGACTCTCTGGCAATACCTCACAACTCCAATGCTTCCAATGGTCAAATGTTCAGTCTCACTGACTCATCTGAAAAAGCGCTTGCCAAAAAACACTCAGAACTCAGAATGAGAAATGAGCCCTTGGTAGAAATTAGCCAAATTAAAGGGACATCAGAGACCCATCCTGACTTATCGCCAAACGATCGATGGGCTGATTTCGAAATTTCTCCGTTTATTATAGGCACATCTAGAGTCGGTGATGTTAAAGGGAGCTACATTCGAGAAGCGTAGCTCAACGGGCTTAAACTGCAGTCTGAAAGAGGATTTGATCCTTTTAGATTTGGTGTTATCGGATCCAGTGATTCACACAACACCAGCAGTGGTGGTACTGAAGGCGATTTTTTTTAAAGATCGGAATGCTCGATGCTGAGGCCGAAAATCGAGGTTCGTTGCCAGAGGCAATTGACGCAAATGGTCAAAGGTATTATTCCAACACGGGTCTAGTCACCTTTGGAGCTTCCGGGTTGGCGGGCGTTTGGGCCGAGCAAAATACTCGCCAAGCAATCTACAGCGGCATGCGTCAGAAAGAAACTTTTGGCACCAGCGGTACGAGGATAAAAGTTCGTTTTTTTGCTGGCTATAAACTGCCAAAATTAACTAGAAATGTCTTTATTAGTGCAGCCTACAAGAGCGGTGTGCCTATGGGAGGTCAACTAAAACAGACTCAAAAAGAAATTCCAGAATTTGTGGTATGGGCCACGCGTGATCCGAAAAGTGCGCCGTTGCAGAGAGTGCAAATAATCAAGGATTGGACAAGCGATACTGGCTTAAGAGAAAAGGTCTATGATGTCGCATGCGCAAGTGGTGAACCGGTCGGCCCACCAGCATATCAATGCCCTGATGTCGCACCCTCTGTCAGTCTCGAGGATTGTAGCTGGGATGAAATGCTGGTTCGAGCGAACTAAAAACTCTTTGGCAAGACCCTGACTTTAAGCATGAGCAGCAGGCCTTTTACTATGCTCGCGTCCTCGAGTCGCCCATCGGCAGATGGGCGACTTGGGACGCTTTACGTTCTAACGTCAGCCCAAGAACTGAGCCAGACCGGACGATCAAGCCATTGTCTGGGGTTATACCCGCAGGCGATAAAGAGATGCTTATTCAAGAGCGCGCCTGGTCATCGCCAATTGGGTATCAACCACATTCGATGAATTAATTTGGCCGTGAAGCCTCTTGCATCCACCGAGGTCATACCTCTAATCGGGCTGTAGGTTGGCTCCTTTAAGGGGCTGGTGTAAATATGGGGCTGGTGTAAACGCTTAAAAACATCGCCTGATTCATTATGCGCTGGCTGTCTAAGTCAGATATCTACAGAGATGCCGCCTTGCTTGGGCGACTTGACGTCTTGCATTTCGACCAATTTTTCCATCCGTTTTTTCATCTGTAGGGACGGCGTATCCATGGTTTTTGAAGTCACACTGGCGATGTCCTCCGGCACTTTAGAATACTGCCTTTTCGCATCCAAAATATCCGCCGCAATCCCTTTGTCTTGAACCTTCATATCAATAGTTTTTGCTTCAAATTGTTTGTCCTGCAATTTATAACTAAAAATCTGTTGATTTAGTATATCGTTGGCCAGTCGCGCGTGGTAAATGCGCTCACGTTCCTGAATATCGAGGGTCTCTACCACCCGTTGACTCTCGCCTTTTGCCGAGCTGGAAACATCTTTTTTGTACAGCGAATTATCGCCCGTTTGCAGCTTGCTATTGACCGAGCTTTTGTTTTCGGCCACCACCTGCTCGCTTGCGCCGCGGGCCGACTTGAGCCTTTCGAGGCGCGCGGCTTCATTGTTCTTTACCGCCAACTGAGACTGCCG
>QXZO01000084.1:3925-5992 GCA_009886305.1 Betaproteobacteria bacterium | reverse complement strand
TTAACGCCCTTATTTTCTCTTCAATACTTTGATCATTCGAAAATTCCATATCTTCTGCAATATTTAAAGCTTCGCCTGCAGAGGCCGGATCATTGCAGACTAACAACAAGTCACAACCGGCCTTGAAGGCCATAGATGATCTGAGACGAATGTCTCCCATGAGCGCAGCGGCGCGCATCGATAAATCATCACTAAATATTAACCCTTGAAAACCCAACTTTTCCCTCAAAATATTCTGCAACCAGTTGCGAGAAAAGCACGCAGGCACGCTGTCGATTTTAGGAAAACTTACATGAGCCGGCATCATCCCGCAAAGAACAGGAGTTAGCTCGGCAAAAGGCTGCACATCGAGACCTAAAACTTCAGAAAGCTCCCTGTCATCAATAGCTCCGTCTAAATGAGTATCTTCTGAGACTCCTCCGTGCCCTGGAAAGTGTTTACCTACAGATCCGATGCCAGTTTGGCTTAAACCCTTAATAAGACTAAAGCCAAGCTCTGTTATCGCTTGAGGCTCAGCGTGAAAGGAACGGTCGCCGATAACTGAGTTTTTATTCCTATTGATGTCTAGAACAGGTGCAAAAGTTAAATTAACACCCATATCTTTAAGCTCTGCTCCTAAAATAATACCTATGTCTTGAGCAACGGAACGTCCCTGCGCTCGATCCCTATCCCATATTTCCCCAAGACACTCCATTGGAGGAATCTTGGTGAATCCCTTTGTAAATCGTTGAACCCGACCTCCTTCTTGGTCAACGCAGACCAATAAAGGGGCGTTTTTAACTGCTTTAATCTGTTGGATTAGCTGTTTCAACTGATCCTTATTCTCGAAATTACGCGAAAACAAAATGACGCCAGCGCAACTTTTTTTTCGTATTTTTACCCGATCAATTTGAGTTAACTCAAATCCAGAAACGTCGATAATTATCCGCCCTATCATCCCGGTTGAGCACTTTCTGCGATCGCATAAGAACTTAACAAACTACCCTCATGACTGAAGCTCACGAACACGCCATTCACCCTAAGATCATCCAAATGTTGACGCAGTTTCGCTTCAAAAATTAAATCTGGTTTTCCTATTTCATTACTAATAATACTGACAGAATGCAATGTCATTGGAGCGCGCAAGCCAAGACCCAATGCCTTTGATATTGCTTCTTTTCCAGAAAATCGTGTCGCCAGATAATGAGTTTTTCGCCCTACTGATTGATACTGATTCATCTCATCAAGAGTCAACACATGCCTCTCAAAACGCTCTCCGTATTTATGATGAAGACGTTCTATTCGTTCTAGATCTAGAAGATCTAAACCAATTCCATATATCATTTAAGTATACGATCTATGTATTTGAGCTAGATAACGCTGCACGGCATTTTCAACACCATACTCAATGGCATCTGCAGTCAGCGCATGGCCAATTGAGACCTCCTCGATGTGAGCGACCTCACTTAAAAAATAAGATAAATTATCTAAATTGAGGTCATGCCCCGCATTGAGACCCAGTCCCACTTTGGTTGCACTTATGGCGGCATCACGATATTTTCCGGTCACTTGATTTTGATCGTTTGTGTTATAGGCATTCGCATAATCTTCTGTATAGAGTTCAACTCTATCAGCCCCAAGCTCTTTCGCAATAGCCATTTGATCAGGAACTGGATCCATAAATAAACTTACCCGAACACCAAGGGCTCTTAGCTCTTTGATGATAGGCTTTAAACGCGCACCATCCAAGCGTAGGTCCCAACCATGATCCGACGTAGATGCAGCGATATCATCTGGCACCAGCGTAGCTTGATGAGGCTTGGTTTCTCGAACAATATCCATGAGTTGATGAAATGGATTACCCTCAATATTGAATTCAGCCTCCGGAAATTGTTTGATAACCTGAGCTAAGGGCTGGACGTCACTTTTGCGAATATGACGCTCGTCAGGTCTTGGGTGAATTGTTATTCCCTGCGCCCCTGACTTAAGAGCCAAGCCCGCCAAGTGAGCCACATTTGGTCGCTCGAGTGCGCGCGCATTTCTTAGTAAGGCAATCTTATTGACATTAACACTTAATTTAGTCATCGC
>QXZO01000084.1:0-3915 GCA_009886305.1 Betaproteobacteria bacterium | reverse complement strand
TTACCCAAATGGTGTGTCACCAATGAACGCATCAGCAATTTACATTGTGACAACGTAACTGGATCCTCTAAATTATCATTAGAAATTTCCATCAATGCCTTCCCCGATAACTTTAAATCTATTTTTGCATCCGGGTCAACTCTCGTAGGGCCTCGCCCTAAAAGATAGGTATAAATTTCATTTTCCTGAATTTCTTTATGTGTTTTTATATCATGAGTGAGGGTTAATCCGTATCCCAATTCTGCGAGTAATACGCGTTCAAAACGACGTAGAATTTTTTCAACTTCTGGCTGCTGACCACTCAACGCATTTACCGCGTGTTCATATACATCAAACAGATGTTCATGAGGATCATCTCTTATTAAAAGCTTAAGGATCAGCTCGTTAATATAAAAACCACTCATCAAGGCTTTACCCTTTAGCCTTGCTAACCCGAACCTTAGTTCAGCCCCATAAAGCGTCTTTAGTTCAGAGCGTCCACCCCATGATGTATACAGTGGTTGAAATGACTGAAGTGCACTTCGCAATAATGAATTAGAACGCCTCGCTCCCTTTGCTACCACACCAATCCGTCCATACTGCCGAGTGAAAAGCTCGACGATTAAGCTCGTCTCTCGATATGAATACGCGTGCAGAACATATGCTTCTTGCTCAGATATTCTTGATTGGCTGGACATCAGGCCTCATTCATACCCAAAATATTTAACCGACTTTGAGTCATCGACCCAGCCTTTCTTGACTTTAACCCATAGCTTTAAAAAAACCTTCCCATCGAAGAAGTATTCCATTTCTACTCGGGCTTTAGTACCAATAGTCTTTAATTTACTACCCTGCGCACCTATGATCATGCCTTTATGTGCGTTCTTTGCAACAACAATCGTGGCATTAATACTGCGTAGTCCTTTATTCACGGTAAATTCTTCAATCTCTACCGCTACCCCATAAGGTATTTCATCACCCATTAAATGAAACAACTTCTCTCGAATAATTTCAGCTGCGAAAAACCGCTCAGGCCTATCAGTTAATGCATCCTCATCGAAACTGGGCTCACCTATAGAAAGTTTCGATTGTATTGATGCAATTAAACCATCTAAGCCCGTACGTCGTTTTGCACTAGTCGGGACGATATCGGTAAACATAAAAAGCTCATTTGCTCGATTTATAAATGGCAGCACTTCATTAGGAGAGGATAATTGATCAATTTTACTGACAGCACAAATAACCGGAATATCTCCAGAAAACATTTCAATCAATTTCAAGTCATCTTTTTGAATGAGACCGGCTTCCAAAACAAAAACAACGACATCAACGTCCGCAAGACTACTCGATACCGACCGGTTCATAGCACTATTGAGCATCGACCTATGCGTCAACTGGAATCCCGGTGTATCCAGAAACTGAATCTGAGACTTATCATCAGAATAAACACCTAGTATTTTGTGACGAGTCGTTTGGGCTTTACGGGAAACGATACTGAGTTTTGTCCCTAATAAAGCATTAAGCAAGCTGGACTTCCCCGCATTGGGTACGCCAATCACCGCAACTGATCCAATCAATATACTTGCACCCTCTATCTTTGGAAGTACACCATCACTCATTTTCCACCTAAGCTTCCTGTTCGGAAATCAATTTATAAGCCAACCTAGCTGCCTCCTGTTCTGCCGAACGCCTACTTCGGCCATTTCCTCGAGCTGCAACGTCAAACGTAGGTACCCTACACTCAAGAACAAATTCTTGGTCGTGCGCCTCTCCGAGCACATCAATCACTCGGTAATCCGGTAACGCAACGCGTATGCCTTGCAAGAATTCCTGTAGTTTTGTCTTAGGATCTTTGCTTAGCTCCCGCGGGTCAGTATTCTCGATATAAGACGAATACAAGGTCCTAATCACCCTTTCTACCGCCTCAAATCCAGAATCAAGATAGACTGCGCCAAAAAGCGCTTCAACAGCGTCAGAGAGAATAGAAGGCCGCTTACTCCCTTCAGTTTTTTCCTCACCTGCACCTAACTTTAAATGAACACCGAGATCAAGGTCTCTGGAAATACGTGTCAGTCCGTCTTGGTCAACAAGCACTGATCGGACCCTAGTCAACTCACCCTCAGGAAGATCCGGGTGTCGCTCAAAAAGATATCGTCCAATCACTAAATTCAGCACAGCGTCCCCTAAGAACTCAAGTCGCTCATTATTTGATGTACCAAACGATCGATGTGTTAACGCCTGATCCAAAAGAGACCGATTACTAAAAGTATATTTAATTCTATCCTCTAGCTCATGCATCCTTATCCTTAGCCTAAAACTAGAAAAAACGATTTACTTTAGCCAAGTGGCCGAGCGCGAAAACTCCCCAGAATTCCAAACCACCATAAATGCTCGTCCGATAATGTGGTCATCAGGAACAAATCCCCAATAACGACTATCCGAACTTGAATCGCGATTATCACCCATCATAAAATAATGACCATCAGGAATTGTGCATATAAATCCGGTATCACTAAATACGCATTGATCACGCCCACTAAACTGCCGAACTCCTACTAAGCGAACGCTTGGCTCTTCAGGCTCAACCAACGTTAAGTGCTCTTCATCTCCGAGCTTCTCCTTAAATTGCCAAGCCGTGGTGTAAGAGTTTCTATCAGAGTACTGATAGTCCTCTAACCTCGTCGTCTCGACCACTTCGCCGTTTATCGTAAGTCGTTTTTTTCGGTACTCAACACGATCTCCAGGCAAACCAACAACCCGTTTTATGTAGTCCAAGGTTTTATCTCGCGGATATCTAAAAACTACTATGTCACCTCTGTCCACATCACCCGTAGGGATTAACTTTGTATTTAGGATTGGAAGTCTAATGCCGTAACTTGACTTTGTTACTAAAATGTAATCGCCAACAAGTAGCGTCGGAATCATAGATCCAGAGGGGATTTTAAAAGGCTCGACCAAGAAGGACCTGAGTAAAAATACAGCGAGTATGACCGGAAAAAAACTCTTAGAATACTCTACCCACCATGGGTCTTTTTCGCTGGACCTCCTCTTTGCCAACCAGATCCGATCGATGAGAGAAATCAAACCGGTCAGCAACAATAAAGAAAGCATTAAGATAGCAAATTTCATTTCAGTCCCTCTTTTTTAAAGCGTCAATCAACTTGTAATATCGCTAGAAATGCCTCTTGCGGAATTTCTACTGATCCAACCTGCTTCATACGACGCTTACCCGCTTTCTGCTTCTCCAACAATTTTTTCTTACGCGAAATATCTCCGCCATAACATTTTGCGAGCACGTTCTTACGCAACGCTTTCACATTCTCTCTGGAGACAATTTGCGATCCAATAGCAGCCTGCACTGCTACGTCAAACATTTGTCTGGGGATCAAACTCCGCATGCGGGATGCCAAATCACGACCTCTGCTAACAGAATTACCTCGATGCACTATTAGAGATAAAGCGTCAACGCGCTCACTGTTAATTAAAATATCCAACTTACACAAATCGTCAGCCCTATATTCTTTAAACTCATAATCTAGGGATGCATACCCCCTCGAGACTGACTTAAGCTTATCAAAAAAATCTAAGACAACTTCATTTAGCGGCAACTCATAAGATAGCATGACCTGTCGCCCCAAATATTGCATGTTTTTTTGAATTCCCCGCTTGTTATTACAAAGCGTCATTACTGGACCAACGTAGTCTTGCGGCAACAAAATATTCGCTGTGATGATTGGCTCGCGAATCTCATCTATTCTTGCAAGGTCCGGAAGTCTCGATGGGTTTTCAATATCTAAAATGGCCCCATCCTTCATTAGTACCTGATATACCACCGTGGGTGCGGTAGTAATAAGATTCATGCCGTATTCTCGCTCAAGTCGCTCCTGAACGATATCTAAATGAAGCAAGCCTAAAAAACCACATCGAAAGCCAAAT
>QXZO01000083.1:3763-4809 GCA_009886305.1 Betaproteobacteria bacterium | reverse complement strand
GAGGCAATGACTCAACTGGGACAATATTATTGAGAATAGTGGCGGAAGCGGTGAGATTCGAACTCACGAAGGACTCGCGCCCTTGCCGGTTTTCAAGACCGGTGCATTCAACCGCTCTGCCACGCTTCCGTGGTGTTATTATCCCCTATTTTCTAGGAGTTCACCAAGCAAAAAATACAAAAACCCCTTTCATTTATTTATAATAAAGGGAGACACAGAAATCATTTGTACGCGTATGGATTTATGTTCGATACGTACCAAATTTAATTATTTAAAATAAGGAGTTGTACACCAAATGCAATCAAACATTCCTGCTTCATCCGCTGGTGGTGTCTTAGGAGCACAACAGTTAAAAGTCCTGAGAAATACTTATTTGCTGTTAGCCCTCACCATGGTTCCAACAATTATTGGAGCATTTGTCGGTATGGCTACAAGTGGCATTGTTTTCAAGCATCCGATCATGAGCTCACTAATCATGTTAGGAGCAGTCATCGGGATACAGTATGCCATCGCCGCAAACCGAAATAGCGCCCTTGGCGCTGGGCTACTTTTGGGCATGACATTTATCTTAGGCTGGTGGCTGGGGCCTATATTGAATGTAGCACTGTCGCTAAGAAATGGGCCCGAACTCATTGGTCTATCCGCCGCAGGTACCGGAGGAATAATGGTAATCATGTGCGCAATCGCAACCACATCTAAGCGTGACTTCAGCTTTATGGGTAAATTCTTGTTTGTAGGCATGATCGTTTTAATTGTCGCAATGTTCGCTAACATGTTTCTGCAAATACCTGCGCTTGCCTTAACGATTTCAGCACTAGCTATCGGCGTATTTTCTATGTTTCTTCTCCACGACGTAAGTCGGATCGTGAATGGCGGAGAAACTAATTACATCATGGCAGCTACTGGTGTTTATATGAGCCTATTCAACATTTTCGTAAGCTTACTTCATTTGCTAATGGCTCTAGCTGGAAATAGAGATTAACCTTAAGCTTTATCAATAAAAAAAGGGCGCGATTTATCGCGTCCTTTTTCTCTTCTACCGCACA
>QXZO01000083.1:0-3753 GCA_009886305.1 Betaproteobacteria bacterium | reverse complement strand
TAGACTCTACGTCAGATGTGTTGGGAAACATATTAACGATACTAGCTGACATTAATCGATAACCATGCTCGTGCACGAGAGTGCCAGCATCACGAGCTAAAGTAGACGGATTGCATGAAACATAAACTATTTTCCTAGGTCCATCGACACCAATACTTTTTATAAGTTCTGAAGCTCCATCTCTGGGTGGATCAATAAGCAACTTATCAACAGAATTAAGAGACTTGTAAGCTGGACAACCCTCTACAAATAAATTGGCAACCTCAAATTTACAAAGATCGGTCAACTCATTACGTGCAGCGTTACTGCTCGCTCGATCAATCAACTCCTGATTAGCCTCAAGACCAATGACATGGGCACCACTTCTCGCAATAGCTAAAGAGAAGTTGCCGAGTCCACAAAATAAATCTGCCACCCGATCAGTTGGTTTGAGGTCAAGCATACTCATCGCGCGACGTACCAATACCGAATTAACATCGGTGTTAACCTGAGTAAACTCAGACAAACCAAATTCAAAGGTTAGATCCATATCAGGAATACTGTAAGTCAATATCGCTGATTTTGCAGGGTATATCTGAGTTAGAGTGGCCGGGCCACCACGCTGCATAAAGATCACGACACCATGCTTCGCTCCAAATTCCTCTAATAACTCAAGATCCTCTAAACTCGGATCTTCGAGCATTCTGAAAGCCAGCACATCTAATTCATTTCCACATGCCACCTCTATTTGAGGGACCCGCTCCCGTATAGAAAATGATTGGACTAAAGATTTTAGCTCTGGCAGGAGGCTCGAAATATGTTTTGGTAACACCTCACACGACGACATATCAACAACGTAACTCTTGCCCTTTTCACGAAAACCCACTAGCGCCCGTTCTTTTTTTATTACGTAACGGCTAGAAAGACGGGCCCGGGACCTATAGTTAAATTGTGGGCCACATATCGGAGACAAAATCTGCTCTGGTCGCACATCACCAATTCTAATCAAGGCATCTTCCAACACACGTTGTTTGATGGCCAACTGTGTCCTAGCGTCAATGTGTTGGAAGCTACATCCTCCACAGACACCAAAGTTAACGCACCTAGGCTTAATACGAGATGCGGACGCTGACTTAATATAAGTAGAGACTCCAGTGTCATAGCTAGGTTTGCGTCTTCTAATATCAACACCCACGATTTCTTGGGGAAGTGCATTTTCAACAAACACAACTTTATTGTCGTGACGCGCAACGCCACGCGCTTCGTGATCAACAGACTCAATCAAAACTTCCATAATGGTCCACTTTTAACCCCAGGATTCTAAAAATTGAGACCAATGCTCTCCACTCAACGTCTTAATATGTGTTTTCATTAGATTGATCTCTTCCTCATAAACCGCCGCACTAATGACTCCCCGCATTAACTGGAAGCGGGTATAGACTAAATATGTATTCACTACATCTGTCTCGCAATAATTCCTAATATCGACTAGGTGACCATCCTGATATTTCTCCCACACGCGACCACCGGACATACCAACCTTGCCAGGGAAGCCCAATAACTGTGCGATCTCGTCAAGAGGGGCATTAGCCCGAGGTTGGAACCGAGCCAACAAGTCCATTAAATCGAGATGTCTCGCGTGGTAGCGACTTATATAATTGTTCCACTTGAAGTCACGATCATCTTCACCCATATCCCAATAACGTATTGCACTAATGCCGGCTATAAGCCCTCTATAATGAAGAACAGGCAAGTCGAATCCACTCCCATTCCAAGATATTATTTGAGGAGTAAACCTTTCAATCCCATCGAAAAATCGTCTAATCAATTCCGGCTCAGAGTCTTCTAAATCACCCAAAGACCAAACGCGAATCTCATCTTTTGATCGCAAGACACAAGATATAGCAACAACCTGGTGCAAATGTAGCGGGAGAAACTCGGATCCAGTCTTCTCAGCACGCTCTTTGAATGCGAGGTCAGCAATCTCCTTGTCGCTTAAGCCTTCATCGTAATCTCTCAGTCGACGAATTCCAGCGATATCGGGAACCGTCTCGATATCAAAAGTTAATGTGGGAAACATCGTAAGTTCAATTACTCTGCCGGAAAGACGCCCGTCGATAGATAACGGTCACCTCGATCACATACGATAGAAACGATAGTCGCATTTTCAAGCGAATGAGATAACTGGAGAGCTGCCCACATAGCACCGCCGGCTGAGATGCCGGCAAATATGCCTTCTTCTTTGGCCATACGACGTGTTGTCTGTTCAGCATCCGCCTGTGATACCTCCATAATCCGGTCAACACGACTACGATCAAAAATCTTCGGCAAATAAGCCTCTGGCCACTTTCTTATCCCGGGTATTTGTGATCCGTCCGTTGGCTGACACCCAATGATCTCTATCTTAGGATTTTTTGACTTAAGAAAACGCGACACTCCCATAATCGTTCCAGTGGTTCCCATACTAGATACAAAATGTGTGATGCGCCCCCCTGTTTCCTCCCATATTTCTCGCCCAGTATTGTCAAAATGAGCTAGCGGATTATCATTATTAGAAAACTGATCCAGAATAATGCCTTCTCCCCGCGCCTGCATATTCTCAGCAACATCTCGCGCACCTTCCATACCTCGTGACTCTGAAGTCAACACAAACCTTGCTCCAAAAGCAGCCATCGTTTGTCTACGCTCAATGGATAAGTGCTCTGGCATCACCAGGACCATGTTGTATCCACGCATCGCTGAGACCATCGCGAGCGCAATACCCGTATTACCCGACGTCGCCTCAATCAGAGTATCCCCCGGCTTGATACGCCCAGACTCCTCAGCCCTCATAATCATCGAGAGTGCAGGTCGATCCTTTACAGATCCAGCAGGATTATTACCTTCCAATTTACCCAATACAACATTGGTAGTGTCACCCGGCATTCTTTTTAACTTTACTAATGGCGTGTTTCCGACTAAATCATCAAGTGTTTTGTAAGACATATCTATCATCAAGATTTATAAGAATTGGTCTGAGAAAGAAAATCAACGTACGCTTTAATTCCAGAATTAACATCAAGAAACTCAACATCGCATCCAGAGGCTTTTAAAGACGTTAAGTCCGCCTCAGTAAAACTTTGATACCGCGATTCTAAACCATCCGGAAACGGCCTATAGGTAACAATCTCCTCACTCAACATCTGATCGAGTGTCAATGTTTTATCACCTAATTTTTCTCTAAATGAATTTATCGTCGCCACAGCGACCTCATTAAATGTCTGGGACTGACCGGTACCACAATTGTAGATACCTGATCTATCCGGATGATCTAAAAAATCCAAATTTACTTTCACAATATCGTCAACGTATATAAAGTCTCTTCTTTGGTCACCCGAAGCATATCCACCACTTCCCTCAAACAACCTTAGTGCTCCCCCTTCAAACATCTGTTGAGTTAGATGATAAGACACAGATGCCATTTGACCTTTATGCCCCTCCCTGGGACCATAAACATTAAAGTATCTCAAACCAATAATTTGCGATTTAGCCTTGTGCAGCCTTCCTCTAACGAGCTCATCAAAAATCAATTTCGAATAACCATAAACATTTAATGGGGATTCATTCACACTGTCTTCCTTAAACTGAGTGTTACTTCCATATACTGCTGCTGAGGACGCATAGATAAATGGAACCTCTCTCTCTGTCGCAAAATCCAAGAGCTCAACCGAGTATTGATAATTATTATCAATCATATAATTACCATCCAACTCCATAGTGTTCGAGCAAGCACCC
>QXZO01000082.1 GCA_009886305.1 Betaproteobacteria bacterium | reverse complement strand
TAGCTCCAAGCGAACAATAATCCATACTCTTTACCTCCGAGGAATTCTAATCTTTTATCAAGCAATAACCTTGATCTTATCTAATCTGTAGAATCATTACCAAAATAATCGCATAACTCTTATAAATGTCAGGACAAGTAATGCATCCTCTACCAGATACCATGCAAGCCGTTAAGATCACACAGCCAGGGTCACCCGAGGTTTTAAAAATCCAACAACGACCTCTTCCTCAAAAAAAAGAAGATGAGGTGTTAATTCAGGTCTACGCGGCAGGAATTAACCGACCTGACGTAATGCAAAGGGCCGGACTTTACCCGCCTCCGTCAGGAGTTACTGATATTCCTGGATTAGAGGTGTCTGGAATTATTGTGTCCGTTGGCAGTAAAGTAATGAATTGGGAAATTGGCGATTCGGTTTGCGCTCTCGTAGCTGGTGGAGGCTATGCCGAATATGTTAATGCGCCTGGGTCGCAATGCCTACCTATTCCTAAAGGACTGACTTTCCGGGAAGCAGCTTCCTTGCCAGAAACTTACTTCACCGTATGGTCAAACGTATTTGATCGAGCACAATTTTCTGAACAAGAAAGTATTCTCGTTCATGGTGGATCAAGCGGCATCGGGACTACAGCCATTCAATTGTGCAGAGCTCTGGGAAGAAAGATCTTCGTGACTGCTGGATCAGATGAGAAATGTCGCGCTTGCGAAGCAATTGGAGCAACTAAGGCCATTAACTACAGAAATGAGGATTTTGTGGAACGAATTATGGCCCTCACAGATAACCAAGGTGTCAATGTCATCATCGACATGGTGGCTGGCGACTACATACAACGGGATTTAAAATGTCTGGCAGATGATGGTCGCATTGTTATTATTGCTTTCTTGGGCGGCGTTAAAACCAATATCAATATGACCGATATTCTCAGACGGCGACTCACAATCACAGGCTCTACACTGCGGCCACGCTCTACCCAATTCAAATCGGACATAGCCTTGTCACTCCGCAACAAAGTCTGGCCAATGTTTGAGGCTGGAATTATTGAGCCTATGATCTTTAAATCGTTCGCACTCGAAGAAGCTGCTGACGCTCACAGACTCATGGAATCAAGCGAGCACATCGGAAAAATTATTTTAGATGTCTGCGAAAAATAGTGTCCGCAGGGCGTTATTGATATGTATGGGGCGGCCTTAGCTTTAAGTGAGGAGCCAATTCAATTAAGGCTTGCTTATAGACGTCTCGCTTAAAATCGATGACCGAATCTAGCGGGACAAAGAACGAGTGCCATCTCCAAGCATCAAACTCAGGTACTTTAGATTTTCTTAACGAAACATCGCTGTCACTTCCAACTAACCGCAATAAAAACCATATTTGCTTTTGTCCTTTATAGGAAGCACGCGTATCCCTGCGCACGAATTGCCTAGGCACATCGTAGCGTAACCACCCATCAGTCCGTCCGATAATCTTCACGTGATGAGGTTCGAGCCCGACTTCTTCGTCTAGCTCTCGGTACATCGCCTGCATAGGCGACTCTCCTTCTTGTATCCCACCTTGCGGAAATTGCCAAGCATATTCCCGAACACGCTTACCCCAAAAAACCTCATTACGTTTGTTGCAGATAATAATACCTACATTCGGACGGTAACCATCTCGATCAATCATGATCAAAACCCCCGTCAAGTCTAATAATATTCGTATTTTTACATACTTATGCCTTATTTAGACCATCAAGTAAAAAGTTTTTTGGTTTGTGACGACTGAAAAGATCGCATGCGTCGAACCATATCATCAAAATCCAATCCTGTAGACCGTTTTAAATCTCGAGATAGGTTGGTGATGTTAGACATATGTGCGCTGGATGGCGCCTTACAAAAAGCAAGGGCCACTATGTTGCCACCCTTAGGTGTCGGAATTAATGCTATTTGGTCAAAAATGGCTTCAATTTGATTGATCCTAGACTTTAACTGTGGATCGTTCGACCATAGATTTTGCATGTAAATGCCCTGATCAGTAAGGTGGTTCTTTACTTTTTGAATAAACTCTTCATCCGTGAAGCCTCCAGGTACTCCAGAGCCATCAAAAGCGTCAAGCATGATGATATCGTGTTTCCCAGCGCCATCAACCCAAGCTGTACCATCTGCATGAATCACCGACAATCTCGCGTCATCATCAGGAAGAAAAAAATAATGACGTGCTACATTAATAACCTTCTGAGAATTTTCCACTACACAGATATTAATTTCCGGGAGCATCTTCCAAATGAATTTCGGTATTGAAGCACCACCCAAACCGACACAGGCGACTGAGCGAACCCGATTATGAAAAAGCAGAAATGACATCATCGCTTTTGTGTAATCAAGGACGAGAGCGTATGGATCAGCCAGATTCATAGAACTTTGTACCGTTCGACTTCCCAGATACAAGCTCCGAACACCACGAGACTCGCTCACCTCCACATCAGACTCGGTAGGGGACTTACGAAATAGGTTTAATTTTCTCAGCATATTAATTAAGCAAATGAAGTAATCCGTTATTGTAAGGGTCGTTTAGTTACCTAACTTTTTTCCAGCGAGATAGAATAAGAGTTTCGTGAACAAATGATTAACCAAAAATGCGTCTAACTCAATTTTTTTTAAACACTCTGAGAGAAGCTCCAAACGAAGCCGAACTTACCTCACACCAATTGATGTTGCGAGCCGGGCTCATCAAAAAATTAGGAGGAGGACTATATTCG
>QXZO01000081.1 GCA_009886305.1 Betaproteobacteria bacterium | reverse complement strand
GTGCTACAGGTAACGTTGCTACTGAAGATGTCCTGTATATGTTGAATGGTATGGGAATTGAAACAGGAGTGAATATGAATAAACTGCTCGTCGCAGCTGAGTATATTTGCGAGTATTTAAGTCGTCCTACCTATTCCAGGGCCGGACGAGCACTTTTATCTAAACAACGCCAAACGGCATAATATTTTTGCTTGAATTAATTGTGATATGAGTACTATTGAATCGCCTTGCGTTGATATTTGTCAACTGAATATGAAAACAGGGATTTGTACAGGTTGTTTTCGAACAATGGACGAGATAAGTCAATGGATTGAATTGTCAGACGATGATAAGCGAGAAGTACTGCGAACAGCTAAGGATAGAGAACGAAAGATCCTTCCAGATGATTGTTAAGGATCAATTATTTGTTTTAGTGACCCAACGGTTGCGGCTTTAATTTGGCCGTTAGAGAATTGAAATATGCCGCGTACTTCGAATGCGGTAAAGCATAGAGTTTCCCCTATAAACGCTTGGTATTCAATCTTGAATGTCTTATTTCGCCATTTGGCGATGGATAACTCAATTCGCAGCTTATCACCATCTCGAACTACATGGTGAAATTCGGCTCCAGATTCAATCAAGCCCAGTGCAAGTCCGTCAACACGGTTCGCCAGCGCATCATGACTCCCCCATTGCCTCAGCCAATCGTGAAATGTTCTATCAATAAATCGATAGAAGTTCGGATAAAATACGATACCAGCTGGATCACAATCACCAAAAGTGATTATAAGCTCGCAAGTGTGTTTAAGTTTTGGTGTCAGCATTTTCTGAGGTTAAAAATCCTATAAACAGTGGTGCAACCTTCGGTAAATTAAGTTATTAACGCATATTTTAAGGGAATGAGAATAATTTGAGCACACCACTACCTAAGGCTGCTACGCGCGACCTATTACATACAAGACGAGTTGAGGTTCAGGGATACAAACGCCACGATGGCAACTATGACATTGAAGGTACCCTGATAGATGTGAAAAGCACTCCATTTGAGAATATGGACCGCGGCCTCGTAAAACCAGGGGATCCCATACATGAAATGTGGATTCGTTTAACCGTGGATGTTGATTTGCGGGTCCTTGATGTTGAGGCACGGAATATTTGGGGGCCGTACAATATGTGCGGTGACGTTGTGCCGAATTTTAAACGGTTAATAGGTCTTTCTATCGCGCGGGGGTGGAGAAAAAAAATCAACGAATCGTTAGGCGGTACGCAAGGTTGTACGCATATGGTGGAGCTACTTGGCCCGATTGCTACAACTGCTTTTCAAACGACGTATCATGACCGTATGAGGCGTGATCAAGAGCTGGGGATGAAGGAGGAGCGACCCGCTTTAATTAATTCGTGTCATGCCTACTCCTCAGATAGCATCGTAGTTAAAACAAGACATCCAAAATACTATACCGGGCCAGACGAATAGGTATCAGTTGCCGCTTAAAGTCTGTATTTAACTCTCCTTGCATTGCGTCTTATTACTCGCCAGAAATCCAATACTCTACAGTATAAGGATGTGAGGCCATCCAGACTCGCGCGGCGACATAATGCGGCCAATCATTCTCGTAAACCATTTGATTTATCTCTGCAACCCATTTCGTGGATAGCTCCATTTTGCTGATAATTTCAAAAATATGAGTAGCGATTTTCTTTTCTGTTTTTTTGTTACCTACTAGCCACGCAGTGTCTTTTTGCTTAAATGCTTCCTCGGTACCCTTAATAAGTCTAAATTTCTTAGTTAAATTTAAACGGTGCAGTTTGGTCATTGGCGTGAAAAACCAGCTTTTATTTTTTAATTGTTTTTTTAATTCAGCATCCCATTCTGCTGAAGACATTACGCTCAATTCATATCCAAGATCTCCTAGGTTGTGTATAGCAACAGCCTTCTGTGCTTGGCTCTTTAAAATCTTATCTCGCTGGTTGAGAATAATTTGCTTATTCATTTTCGCAATAACTTCTGGCTTAGCTAGATCTTCCACTGTATTGACCATTGATCGTGGTATGTAGCGTGGAATAGCAAAAAAAGATGATGCGTCATCATATAATGCTGTAATTAATTTCAAGTTTTCTTTGTACGGCGCATAGCTTTCGGTATCGCGCTTCGGTAGCCACGCAGAGAGGTAGAAGTCAATTTCTCCACGATCTAGCATCGATAGAAGGATTTCGGAGTCTCCTTTAGTTTCTGATACGTTGTAGCCAGACCTCTCAAACACAACTTTGACTAGAGCGGCCGTGGCTGCATCGTAGGATGTATTGTTGTGGCCAATTTTTATTGTTAGCGCATGAGCGGTATTTCCAAAAATCAATACGCTCAAAAGCAAAGTGAAACGTACCAGTAACTTCTTAGACATTTAATAATCCTTGATATGTTTTTCGATGTGAATTGAAGCAGACTACAGTATTTTTAAAGGTGTATCTCTATAATTATCTTGGAGCAATTTTTAGCTTAATGGACTTTTTAAGTCACGCAATGTCGCGTCAATAAGTTTGCGAGATATACTGATAAGACCAGGAAGACGGTCTGGTAACTGATCAATATTAAACCAGTTCGCGTCCTCGATTTCATTTGGATCAATATTGATTTCCCCCGACTCGTAATCGGCATGAAACGCGATCATAAGCGAGTGGGGAAACGGCCAAGGTTGGCTCGCGAAATAACGTATATTTTTAATTCGTATACCCACTTCCTCGAAAACCTCTCGATGTACTGTCTCCTCTAGCGTTTCTCCTGGCTCTGAGAATCCGGCAAGTGCTGAGTACATACCAGGAATGAAATGGGGTGAACGCGCCAGCAGAAACTCCTCGTTTTTTTGGATCATCACCATTATGGCGGGTGAAACTCTCGGATAATGAAGCTGTCCGCATGAGGGGCACACTAAGCATCGCTCGCCTTCTTGAAGTGTATTTTGTGTCCCGCAGCGGCCACAATACTGATGACTTCGGTGCCAATCAGCTATTTGGTACGCTCTTCCTGAAACGGAAAATAGTTCATCATTTAGCTTTCCAAATAAGCTACGCAACCCCGACCAAATGAACGAATCCCGCTCCGTCATTATTTCGGTTGCCACAGCTGTATAACAAGCTTGCTCATTGTAATGGCCAATAAATTGCTGTGTCCCAGTTTTAATTCCTAGCTCGTTGGGGTTCGTTACACTTGGTATTTCGAGCTCTTCAGACTTGACTTTTTTTATTACGAGCAATTCGTTATTTTTAAAAATGAACCAAAGTGCTTTAGCACCAGTCGGTTGGATTCTTTTTGACGCCGGAGTAAATTTTTGTGGAGTACTAAAGATCATCACTGTTTCACATGTTAGTTAATGCGCGTTTCTAAGTTTTTTTCTTTGGCATAAAGAGATCTGTGATCGACCCTTCCGCGATCTCTGCTGCAAAAAATATACTCTCAGACAATGTTGGATGCGGATGAATCGTTAAGCCAATATCCTGTGCATCTGCTCCCATTTCTAGTGCTAACACTGTTTCACCAATGAGCTCTCCAGCATTTGAGCCTACAATCGCGGCGCCGATCAGTCTGTTTGTTTTTTTGTCGAATAATAGTTTAGTGATTCCCTCATCACGTCCCATCGCAAGCGATCGACCACTAGCTGCCCAAGGAAAAGTTGCTTTTTCATATTCAAGGCTCTGAGCATTTGCTTCTGTTTCAGTCATGCCCATCCACGCGATTTCCGGGTCAGTATAAGCAACAGAAGGAATCGTTTTCGCATCGAATGATACCTTGTGACCCGCTATGACTTCTGCCGCTAGTTTGCCTTCGTGAGTGGCTTTATGTGCAAGCATAGGGTTCCCTACAATATCGCCTATTGCGTAGATGTGAGGAACGCTGGTTTGCATCTGTTTGTTTACAGGGATAAAGCCTGAGTCGTCCACGGAGATTCCAGCGGACTCTGCCCCAATGAGCTTCCCATTCGGCTTTCTGCCTACGGCAATTAAAACTTTTTCGTAACAAGTCGCTTTAGGTGCATCATTACCTTCGAATTGTGCTTTTAAACCGTTTTTTTCGGCAGTCAGTGCCGTGACTTTTGTTTTAAGGTGTATTCCCTCACATTGTTTTTGTAACCGCTTATGAAGTGGACGGACGATATCTTTATCGGCTCCGGGAATTAAACTATCGGCAAGTTCAACTACGGTAATTTTTGTTCCGAGCGCTCGATACACTGTTGCCATTTCTAGACCGATAATTCCTCCGCCAATAACAAGCATCGTCTTGGGGATATTTCGTAGAGTTAATGCATCAGTAGAGTCCATAACCCGAGGATCCTCATATGGGATGTCCGGGATTTTTGTGACCTGAGAGCCTGCAGCGATGATTGCGGTATCAAAACTGACTCTTTTTGGACCTTCGGCTGTTTGAACCTCAATGGTGTTCGGACTAGTGAACATTCCTTTACCTTCTACAGTCTCCACTTTTCGTTGTTTTGCGAGTCCCGTTAAACCTTTGGTGAGTTTGCCAATAATGCCGTCTTTCCAATTTCTGAGTTGATCCAAGTCAATTTTGGGTTTACCAAAAGAAATACCAAATTCCCCCATTTCCTTTGATTCATCGATGACCTTAGCCGCATGGAGCAGAGCCTTGGAGGGGATGCAGCCTACATTGAGACATACGCCACCCAGTGTTGTGTGTTGCTCGATCAATATGACTTTTTTACCTAGGTCCGCTGCTCTAAAAGCGGCGGTGTAGCCGCCGGGCCCTGAACCAAGTACAACGACTTCGGCATGGAGGTCACTTTTAATTGCGGTATCAGCCGAATAGCTAGTTGCAGTCGGGATAGGTTTGTTGTCTATTGATAAATTAAGTGGCGAGTCGTCAGTTGCTGCCGCGGGTCCGCCAAGTTGTTCGGTGGCCGATTCGATACTGACAATTAATTGTCCTTCAGACACTTTATCGTTCATATCGACGTGTACTTCTTTTACCGTGCCGTTGAGCGGTGAGGGGACATCCATTGTAGCTTTATCGGACTCCAGTGTAAGTAACGAATCCTCTTCTTGGACCTCGTCTCCTGGTTTTACAAGCACTTCAATAACCGGGATATCTTTGAAGTCACCGACGTCCGGGACATTAACTTTTATGACAGGCATAATTCTTTCTTTTTACTGTTAAATTTTGAGATGATGTGTTGCTTCTTAATTCTGTTTTCCTTCTATATACGTATCTCGCCATTACCATAGACAACCCACTTTAAATTTGTCAGGCCTTCTAATCCAACAGGACCACGAGCATGCAGTTTATTAGTTGAGATACCGATCTCTGCTCCAAGTCCGTACTCAAAACCATCCGCAAAGCGCGTAGACGCATTAACCATTACTGAGCTTGAGTCTACCTCACGAATAAAACGTTTCGCAGCTGAATTATTTTGCGTAACGATTGCATCCGTATGCTGAGAACCGTGTGTACCTATATGCTTGATCGCCTCATTTAGGTCCGAGACTACTTTGATCGAGAGAATAGGTGCTAGATACTCTTCATCCCAATCCGATTCTGCCGCAGCGAAAGAATCAATTATATGGATTCGGGTTACATCATCACCACGTATTTCGACACCTTTAGCAGATAAAATTTCTCCGATTTTTGGCAAAAATGTTGAAGCTAAGGCTTCATGAACTAATAATGTCTCCATAGTGTTGCAGGTTCCATATCGCTGTGTTTTAGCGTTATCCGCAATGCTTAGAGCCTTTTGGAGATCCGCGTCTTTGTCAATATAGACATGACATACGCCATCTAAATGCTTTATGACGGGGATTGTAGCTTCTTTGGAAATACGCTCTACGAGTCCTTTTCCACCTCTGGGGATGATAACGTCGACACAATCTTTCAAAGTGATTAGTTGGCCGACCGCATCTCGGTCTGTTGTATTAACCACTTGAACAATTCCTTGTGGAAGGTCAGTTCCGTTTAGTGCGGTGGATATGCACTGACCAATTATTTGATTTGAATGAATTGACTCTGACCCCCCTCTTAGAATTACTGCGTTCCCTGATTTCAAGCACAATCCTGCGGCGTCAGCGGTCACGTTAGGTCGCGACTCGTAGATCATTCCAATGACTCCGATAGGAACCCGCATTTTCCCGACTTTAATTCCTGATGGGCGCGATTGCATGTCACTAATTTCTCCAACCGGATCGGGTAACTCCGAAATTTGGACAATGCCTCT
>QXZO01000080.1:4483-10017 GCA_009886305.1 Betaproteobacteria bacterium | reverse complement strand
TTGAGGTTGTACCGACGAGAACCGGTTGCCCGCGTGAATAACAGTCTTTTATATCGTTCAGTACGGCTTGGTATCGCTCCTTGCTCGTTTTATATATCTGATCCATTTTGTCGTCACGAACCATGTCCCGATGCGTGGGAATAATCACTGTCTCGAGACCATAAATTTGCTGGAACTCGAACGCTTCGGTATCAGCTGTGCCCGTCATTCCAGACAATTTGTCATACATTCGAAAATAATTTTGGAAAGTAATCGACGCTAACGTCTGGTTTTCCTTCTGAATAACTAAACCCTCTTTAGCTTCTACTGCCTGATGCAAACCATCCGACCACCTTCTCCCCGCCATTAGACGACCAGTAAATTCATCAACGATCACTATTTCTTGATTTTGAACTACGTAATGTTGGTCTTTATTAAAAAGATTATGAGCTCGAAGTGCTGCGTAGACATGATGAATTAAAGAAATATTAGACGGATCATACAAACTTCCCTCACCGATCAGAAGTCCGCCAGTCAATAAAAATTGTTCAGCATTTTCGTAACCACTTTCTGTCAATACAACCTGTTGGGATTTCTCGTCGACAGTAAAGTCGCCGTCATCATCTTCGACCTCTGATTTTTTAAGTTTAGATGCAATTGAATTTATCTTTTTGTAAAGATCGGTATTGTCATCTGCCTGTCCTGAAATTATTAGTGGCGTACGTGCCTCATCAATCAATATGGAATCAACCTCATCAACAATCGCGAATGTAAGGTCCCTCTGGACTTTATCCGGTTTTTGGAAAACCATATTGTCCCGGAGGTAATCGAAGCCGAACTCATTATTAGTTCCGTAGGTTATATCCGCTGCGTAAGCAGATTGCTTTTGCTCGTGGTCCTGCCCCGACAAGTTAACTCCAACAGTCATACCGAGAAACTCGAAAACTTTACCCATCCACTTAGCGTCTCGGTTTGCTAAATAATCATTAACAGTAATCACATGTACTGACGAACCACTTAAGGCATTTAGGTAGGCGGGCAGCGTTGCCACTAACGTTTTACCCTCACCCGTACGCATCTCAGAAATTTTTCCTTCGTGAAGTGCCATACCTCCTAAGAGTTGGGCGTCAAAGTGCCGCATCTGCAAAACACGCTTACTGGCCTCTCTTACAACAGCGAATGCCTCGGTCAAAATATCGTCAAGCGTCTCCCCTGCCTCGAGCCGCTGCTTGAATACCGAGGTTTTAGACTTGAGGGCGTCATCGGAGAGGCCATCCATATCGCTCTCGAATTGGTTAATGAGCCGAACGTTCTTTTGGTAGGTCTTCAGCAGCCGATCGTTACGACTGCCGAATAACTTTTTTAACACTTTAGAAATCATCAAAGGAGCCTTAACGGATTAGTTCATTTAAACCTGTTAGTCTACCACGTGGTGAAGTAAAACAAGCGGGCTTAGGTCATTTTAACGTACTGCTTGATGTGCTCGAACAAAGCCTTAAGTATCAACATAAAATTAACAACCATCAGCTACGGTTATGCTCAAAAACGCTAACATTCACGAGATACTAAAAAGTCACCCAGACTTAAATGAATTTCGGACGAACATCAATGCCGCAGGAGCCATTCAAGCGGAAATCAAAAAAATATTACCTCAGACCATGAAAAATAAAATAGCGATTGTTCTAGCTACACCGAAAAAATTAACTATTTATGCAGACAGTCAAACAATTGGAGCTAAACTACGTCAAAAATTTCCGACGATCTTACGCACCATCCAGAGCATGGAAGCGCACAAACTGATCGAAGCGATTGACATCAAAGTTGCGCCAACCGATAAAGCAGCACCAAACATAAAAAGAGATTGGGTACGCCACACTCAAATTTCACTGACATCTATAGAGCAAATGAAAGCAAAACTCACCAAGTTTTGACTTGGGTTATGCTATCTGCAAATTTGAGTGCAGGAATCCTGGTAAATCATCTTTTTTAAGAAATTCGACCTGCTCCCAAGCGGACTCATTTTCGACCAATTTACGCAGTAATTTGTTATTCAATTCATGTCCGGACTTGTGAGCAGAGAACGCTCCAACCAAAGGCTTACCAAGTAAATACAGATCCCCTATTGCATCCAGAGCTTTATGCTTTACGAACTCATCGTCATACCTTAATCCATCCGCGTTTAATATGCGATATTCATCCATCACGATAGCATTTTCAAAACTGCCGCCTAGCGCGAGTCCCTGTGACCTAAGCATTTCCACATCCTGCGTAAATCCAAATGTTCGGGCCCGACTCACCTCTTTCACATAAGAAATGGTGCCAAAATCTAAAGAAACTGATCTATTTTTGTCAGCGAAGGCAGGATGCTGAAAGTCAATACTAAAATCAATTTTGAAACCGTTGTAGGGCGAGAATGAAACCCACTTATCCCCGTCATCAACACGGATATCGTTTTTAATACGAATAAATCTTTTAGGGGCGGATTGCTCTTCAATTCCGGCCGATTGAATTAGAAATACGAACGGTGATGCCGATCCATCCATTATGGGTACTTCTGCGGCTGTCAAATCAACATAAACGTTGTCGATGCCAAGCCCACACAATGCAGACATTAAATGCTCCACAGTTTGCACTTTAGCGCCTCGATACTCTAGACAGGATGAAAGTCTCGTATCAACTACCATAAAGGGGTCAGCTTTAATCTCTCCAACTGGACTAAGGTCCAATCGTCTAAAAACAATACCTGTATCCGGAGCCGCCGGTCGAAGCGTAAGCACTACAGATTTCCCAGTATGAAGTCCAATGCCCGTAGCTTTGACTAAGTTTTTTAAAGTACGCTGTCGAATCATTCTTTATAAGTTTTGTACTGAATACAAATTAAGATAGTTTAATAAGTGAACATAAGACTAATAAAACCTTTTGTTTTTCCCATCATCGTAACAAAAACGAAGATTTCTTAGTCTGGTAAATGCGAGTATTCAATTTTGGCATTCAATCGGCCTGACGTCTCAAAAATGCAGGGATATCCAAGTCCTCGACGCCGGTTTGCTTGAGCGCGTTTACCGCAGCCTGCCGACCTCTACGCCTCACTACAGCTGGAGTCTGGGAATCTTCACTCATGACCTCTGCTACAGCATCATCCGTACCCGTTCTGACTAATGACATTGGCACCGCTTTTACTGCACTCTCACTACCCCCAATTCCGGTCGCAACAATCGTAACCCGAAAATCGCTTTCTAGATCTTCATCTATGACAGTCCCAACTATTATCGTCGCGTCCTCGGCGGTGAACTTGCGAATAGTGGCCATGACCTCGTGAACCTCTTTCATCTTCAAACTAAGGCTAGCTGTTATGTTGACCAGTACCCCTCTAGCACCATGTAAATCGACACCCTCCAAAAGAGGACTTGCGACAGCCCCCTCAGCCGCTCTTTTCGCTCGGTCATCACCAGCGGCCAAATGCGACCCCATCATAGCCATACCCATTTCAGACATAACGGTTCTGACATCGGCAAAATCCACATTTACAAGACCTGGACACTTTATCACCTCAGCAATACCCGACACCGCCCCATACAGAACATCATTTGCCGCCTCAAAAGCATCTAACATCGACACGTCATCACCCAATACCGCCATCAATCGCTCATTAGGAATAACAATTAACGAGTCCACATGTTTCGTCAATTCGGCTAAACCTTCGGTAGCCACATTTTGACGCTTTCCCTCAAACGCAAATGGTTTAGTAACAACCGCTACCGTTAATATCCCCAACTCTTTTGCTACCTCAGCAAATATCGGTGCGGCTCCAGTTCCTGTTCCGCCACCCATCCCAGCAGTCAGGAATACCATATCAGCCCCGTCAATTAACTCCGCAATAGACTCCCTGTCCTCCAAGGCTGCATCTCGACCAACACCTGGGTTCGCTCCTGCGCCTAACCCCTTTGTGATTTGAACGCCCAATTGAACAGTTCGCTCGGACTTGTTTCTAGACAGCGCCTGAGCATCTGTATTTGCACAAATAAACTCCACGCCTTCGACGCCCTTTTTTATCATGTGATCGACTGCGTTCCCACCGCAGCCACCCACGCCAATGACCTTTATAATCGCTTCTTGTGACTGACTATCTAGAATCTCGAACATTTCAGCAAGTCCTCCATCGTTTCGTGTAGGGAGTGTATCAATTCCTTCATTTACAAACTAGCTTAATCCTTAAAAATTTGTTTCAAACCATCGCTTCATTTTTGAAACTACTGTTTTCACAGATCCATTTTTCATCTGATCTACCTTTTGTTTCTCGCGATGTAACACTCCAGCGGTTAATAACCCCGCCGAAGTTGAATAGCGGGGATTACGGATAACCTCAGACAAAGGTCCAACGTACGTAGGTGTCCCGAGACGGACAGGCGTATGCAGAACCTCTTCCCCAAGCTCAACCATCCCCTCCATTGCACTGCTTCCTCCAGTGATTACCACTCCTGAGGACAGCAATTCCTCAAAGCCACTTCTTTTAATCTCCGCTAGCACCAAAGCATAAAGCTCCTCAATACGAGGCTCTATAACCTCAGACAGCATTTGACGAGATAACTTCTTTGAGGGACGATCACCGACGCCAGGCACCTCTATCGTCTCATTCGAATCGGCAAGCCCTCGAAGAGCGCAACCATAACGTCGTTTGATGTCCTCGGCCTCCTTTGTGGGTGTCCTAAAAGCCATGGCGATATCACTCGTTATTTGGTCACCCGCTATTGGAATGACAGCGGTGTGCCTAATCGCGCCTTGCGTATAAATCGCGATATCACTCGTCCCACCTCCAATATCAATTAAACAAACACCTAAATCCTTCTCATCTTCGGACAATACTGCCATAGCAGAGGCAAGCGGTTGCAAAATCAATTCACCTACTTCCAAACCGCATCGTCGTACGCATTTGAGTATATTCTGAGCGGCAGATGCCGCTCCCGTTACGATGTGTACTTTAACCTCCAACCGCATCCCAGACATGGCCAACGGCTCTCTTACATCCTCTTGCCCGTCAATGGCAAACTCTTGATTCAAGACATGAAGAATTTGTTGATCTGTGGGAATAGGTATGGCACGAGCAGTCTCAACAACCCGATCTATATCGACTTGAGTCACTTCATGGCCTTGAACAGCAACCATTCCATGAGAGTTAAAACTTTTAATATGACCACCCGCAATTCCAGTCCATACCTCTTTAATTTTTCGATCGGCCATCAATTCTGCCTCCTCTAACGCTCTCTGTATCGCGTTAACAGTTGACTCTATATTGACGACCACACCCTTTTTCATGCCTTGGGATGTCGAACTACCGAGCCCAATGACCTCGTATTGTCCGTCTTCTTTAACTTCCGCAACAACCGCAGCAATCTTAGACGTGCCAATATCCAGCGCAACAATGACGTCGGCATACTGAGATTTACCTTTGGTAGAATTTTGAGACCAATCAATATTTTTCATTTCTAAAGGCTGCCCTTCCCATTGGCTGATGAACTAACCGAAAAACCGTTTGCGGATCTTAGGTCAGCAAACTC
>QXZO01000080.1:0-4473 GCA_009886305.1 Betaproteobacteria bacterium | reverse complement strand
TGACCCGTAACGAGATTGAGACTCTGGTAAAAACCTCATAAATCTTTTAAGTCGGGAAGCCAAGTTCTGCTCCCCCATGGCAACTAGCGTTCCATTGGACAGTCGCCCGAACCACGAATTTTGTTTTGTTAACCATAAGCGATCAAAGGTGAGACCATAGGGTTTAAGTAACGCTATCAGGCTTAGATATTGAGCTACAACGACCTCATGCTGGCCGTAAGGCCCAGACAAAATAGGTAATCTTTTGTCCGCAGCACCATTAAAAATATGGCCAGAATTATCCAGAAGCCCTCCGTTCCCCCATTGAGCCATTGCATCCCTTTCAGACACTAGTACGTCAATGGCATTTGGCCAATTTCTTTTTATTTCAACGTTTTTAATCCACGGTAATTGCTCTAGTGAGTCTTTAGCTTCGCGCAAATTCAAATTAAAAAATCCGCCTTTAAATGTTTTTACAACAACCGAGCTAAATTGATCACGAGACACATGATTGATATCACCAACAAAGTTAATACGATTAACCGTGAATAATTCCGAATTAAAACTCACCTTGAGAAGAGCATACGAAAAAAGCATAAGGGAGATGAACACTAACCCTAGACTAACCTTGTTTAAAGCCCTGTAGTTATGCCACATCGCAACCTCGCAAGATCTCGTACACCAAGTGCTCAAAATTAATGCCTGATGCCTCCGCAGCCATCGGCACTAGACTGTGGCTAGTCATGCCTGGAACAGTATTAACTTCTAACACCCAAGGAAGGTCGGCTTCGTCGATCATGATATCCACCCTTCCCCATCCGGAGCACCCCAAAGCGTTAAAAGCTCTTAACGCTATATTCTGCAATTCGAGATCAACTCTACCCTCCAACCCAGATGGACAGAAATACTTTGTCTCATTCGAATGATACTTAGCTCGATAATCATAATTATTATTTGGCGCCACTATTCGGACAACCGGCAATGGCTCCCCATTTAAAATGGCAACAGTTAGCTCATCACCTTGAATAAATTTTTCGGCAATAACAATTGGATCGTATTTCCGGGCTAAGTGAAATGCTGCGTCAACGTCTTCGATCCGCGCAACCTTAGAGAGCCCGATACTGGAACCTTCCGTGGAGGGTTTAACGATCAGAGGGAATCTAAGCTCATCACATGCAATCAACAAATCTTCAACTGAACTCACCACTGAAAATTTCGGGGTTGGAACTCCACTACCCTCAAACACCAATTTAGACCTCCATTTGTCCATCGCAAGCGCACATGCTGGTACGCTACTGCCAGAGTAGGGTATTTTTAACGTTTCAAGTAGCCCCTGAATAACGCCATCCTCTCCTCCTCGTCCATGAAGCATAATTACCGCTCGATCTATCCGAGAAATGAGCGTATCAATAGCGTTATTTTCCGCAGTATCGATCAACTCAGCACTGAAGCCCTGAGTAATTAACGCGCGAAAAACTGCCTCCCCAGACTCAAGGGAAACATCCCTCTCTGAGGATTCTCCCCCATACAGCACACCAATCACTCCAAAGTTGTGATCTTGAGTCAACAGTGATCTCCCATAATATGTACTTCTCTTTTCAATTTCACACCCGAATTCAGTTCAACTACTTCCTGGACTTCTAGGATCAAATCTTCAATATTTTTGGCTGTTGCTCCACCGGTGTTGATGATGAAGTTTGCATGCTTATCCGACACCAGAGCAGCACCCCGATGAAGCCCTTTCAGTCCACTATTTTCAATGAGCTGCGCCGCAAAATTGCCCTCCGGGTTTCTAAAGACAGAACCTGAGTTTGGTTTACTCAAGGGTTGCTCTTTCACTCGTCGTTTTAAAAGTTCTCTGATCTTATCTCTAGATTTTTTTTTGTCTCCAGGGTTGAACCGAAACCAACCACCGACAAAAAACTCCTTTTGTTCGTACTTTTGGCTGACTTTACGATATTGAATCGTATATTCAGATGGAGACCTCTCTTTGATTTCCCCGTCCGATGTAATGGTTCTTACCCGCTCAACGCAATCCCAGATTTCAGAACCATAACAACCAGCATTCATTGCCAACCCTCCACCAACAGAGCCTGGAATACCCGCCATAAACTCAGCCCCCTCGAAACCCATATTCGCAGAAAAACGTGCCAACTTGGGTAACGCAACTCCCGCGCTAGCGTAAAAAAGCTTACCTCTATTGTCTCCCGAGACAAGCATTTCGGAAAGCCCCCGATGAGTGAAAACAACGAGCGCTTCTAGACCACCATCACGGATCAATAAGTTACTTCCTAGCCCCACAAAGAACAGGGGCAAACCAGGACGCGATTTACTTTTAAGGAACAACGCAAGATCTTTTTCAGACGAAGGAGCATAACCAAATCTTACTACCCCACCTGCGCGCCAAGAGGTTTGACGTTCCATTGCTATATGCTCTAGCAGATTCGATTGAGGATTCATCTTTCGTTAATTTGCTCAGAATTAATGCGGCTCACTGAAGACACCAAGCTCGCCGCCAAGGAACCGATCGTCCCTGCGCCCATGGTGATGATTAGATCCCGATCCATGACGACCTCATCTAAAAGACGGCGAGCCTCCTCAACCCCACGAACACAAACAGGATTTAACTCAGAGATCATCCTTATTGACCGCGCAATCGCAGAACTATCGGCACCAGCAATTGGGACCTCACCTGCTGCGTAAACATCTGTAAGAATCAGTACATCAACCGTGCTTAGGACTCGCACAAATTCGTCAAAACAATCTCTTGTTCGAGTGAATCGATGCGGCTGAAAAATCAAAACTATTCGCTTATCTGGATGTCCTTCACGAATTGCCGCCAATGTGGGCTCAATCTCACTGGGATGGTGACCATAATCATCATAGAGCGTGACTTTTTTATGACGAATTATGACAGTACCATAGGACTCTAATCTCCGGCCAACCCCCTGAAAAAACTCGAGTGAACGGCAAATAATGTCGTCGTCAACCTCCAGTTCTGTCGCTAGCGCTATCGCCGCGAGACTATTCAAAACATTATGTTTTCCTAGACAATTTAACCGAACTTTTAAAGAAGGAAAGACTTGCGAGCCAAAACTACGGTTCACTATAAAGTGCATTTTGCCATCTATACGTGTAGGCGTACTAGCTCTAACTTGAGCCTCCTGATTAAAACCATATGTAATGATATGCCTCGATAGCTTAGGTAAAATCTCTTGTACACCAAGATCATCAACGCATAAAACTGCTCGGCCATAAAAAGGAATGCGGGAAACAAAATCTGTAAAAGCCTGTTTTAACCGCTCAAAATCATGACCATACGCCTCTAGATGGTCACGATCGATATTTGTTACAACACACATGACGGGTTGTAGCAGCAAAAAAGATGCATCAGACTCATCAGCTTCTACAACAATGAATTCGCCCTCTCCCAATTGAGCGTTTGCACCTGCGGATTGCAGCCTTCCACCAATGACGTAAGTCGGATCCATTCCCGCCTCCGCCAAAATACTTGCTACGAGGCTCGTTGTAGTCGTTTTTCCATGAGTTCCTGCAATAGCCACCCCCTGCTTCAAACGCATCAGCTCCGACAGCATTGTCGCTCTAGGCACGACCGGAATTCCCCTTCGCCTTGCCTCAAGGACCTCTGGATTTAATGGATCAATTGCCGAGGAAGTAACAAGCACATCGGCCGAAACAATATTTTCGATACTGTGTCCAGTCGCGACTTTGATTCCAAGTTGTCGCAATCTCGATACTGCGGCCGATGCACTTAAATCGGAACCAGAAACCGCATAGCCAAGGTTATGTAAAATCTCGGCGATACCACTCATCCCAACACCACCGACGCCAACAAAGTGTATGGACTTAACCTTGTGTCTCACGAGATTAACTCCTCAATATGTTGGCCAGCCAATGCTGTAGCTCCTTCCAAACTATCTGATTTAGCTTTAACCGCCATATTCATGAGTTGAATACGACCTATTTTAAGCAAGTAATCAGCTATCAGCTCCGGAGAAAGATCGGCCTCTGGCACGATAATCGCAGCACCAGATTTTTCCAAAAACTCACCATTTTTTGTTTGATGGTCATCCACTGCATAAGGAAAAGGTATAAGTAAGCTCGCCACACCAATCGAGGCAATTTCAGATACCGTCAAAGCCCCTGACCGCGAGATCACTAAATCTACTTGCGAGTATAGGCCAGGCATATCCTCTATAAATTCTGACAAGTTTGCCTGAACACCAAGACGTTCATACAAGCTTCGTAACTCATCCAAATTATTTCGTCCTGCTTGATGAGTAATATGAGGTCTATGGTCAATCGGCATTTTAGAAATCGCAACAGGTAATACTTCATTAAAGGTTTTTGAACCCAAACTTCCTCCAACGATAGCGACTATTAAGCGGCCCTCTCGCTCCTGGTATCGCACTTCTGGGTGGTCGATAGCCTCAAATTCAGGCCTCAATGGATTGCCGACGTGTATACCCTTTC
>QXZO01000008.1 GCA_009886305.1 Betaproteobacteria bacterium | reverse complement strand
TTAATCTAAGGAGTAAGGACGACTCATTAAATGTAGGGCGCATAAGTCACGTTCGAGTTGAGAGTGAGTTGGGCGCAGGGGATCGTGTCTTAGAGTCTTGGGCCGGAGTAAGATATGCAACTCTTGACCGTATGCCGCACCTAGGTCTGCTAGGACAGAATGTATATGCACTGACGGGTTTTGGATCCAGAGGGTTCACCTGGGCTCCACTGGGCGCCGAGATAATCGTGTCTGAGCTGCTTGGGTTATCCTGTCCGATAGAGCGAAGTTTAAAAAAACGCATGAACCCATTGAGGTTTAATTAGGTGATAACGGTAGGGAAAGGCAACGAGACAATGACTGAGTCAGGCATAAATATCTTAGGTTTAAGTGGGAGTACTAGGAAAGAATCCTACAATACGAAACTTTTAATGGTAGCTCTTGAGCGTGCTGAACTGAAAGGTGCACGCACCACACAATTAGATCTAGGTACCATTAATTTGCCATTCTATGATGCGGATTTAGAAGGGCAAAGTGGTCTCCCTGATGAAGTCAGGAATTTGAAAAAGCAGTTTGAAGAAGCTGATGGGTTGATGATCGCAACACCCGAATACAATGGTTTTTTTCCAGGGTTGCTTAAAAATTGTTTCGATTGGTTAACGAGAAGAACGGGACCTGAAGATCCCATTTTATCTGCTTTCAGCGGTAAAGTAGCTGGGCTTATGTCAGCCACCGTTGGGGGAAGCGGGGGTGTACGATCTTTGACGTCCTTAACGTCTCAGTTGCATTATCTAGGAGTTACTGTTCTTCCGAGACCTTTTTCCCTGATCCATGCTGGAAAGTCATTTACAAACGGCGGAGCTTTACCGGTCGAAAATATGAATGCGTTAGATGACATGAGTGCGGCGTTATTGCACGCCTTGAGGAAATCTGACTAAGATAGATTTTGTAAGTATCGAATATCAATAATAATGAGGAGCTAAACGCATGTTTTTGAGAGCCATAATGCTTGTTGCTTTCTGTCTTCCGACTTTTGTCTTAGCGGAAACGTGGATTGATGTTGGCGCAGATACGGAGGCTAAATATTATGTGGATACAGACTCTATTTCATTAGAAGGCGAAAATACCATCGTCACAAAAAAAGGCATTTACACCAACGTTCTTACGGACAAGCTTGAAGGCGACAATTCGGTTGTTTTCAAGGTAACGAAAGCGCGTCTTGAACTGGATTGCACGCGAGAACTTAACCGCGTTACGAAAATCGATATGGTGAATGAGCAAGACGAGGTGGTCTGGAGCTCCGGTTACATGGGCAAGCGTCTTTGGTTGACTATAAATACACAAGGCCATTCACGCACAACCTTTGACCTTGTGTGTAGTCAAAACCGTTAACTGTAGAAAGACCGGTTTATAACCGGTCTATGAGATGTTTGTGCTGTTATTGATTTGGATCGTCTTCGGGGTTAACCCATCGCATATCTGTCGGCCCAAATCCTGATTCTTGAAGGATTACTTCCGTCCGTGCCCATGCGTAATGTGGTGTGTCTGGTGGGGTAATATAAAATGAGCCAACTTCCATAGTGCGCATAGATCGCGCGTCGTATTGCTCCCCGTCTCCTATCCAATAAGTCCCTTTTAAAACTGTTACTGTTCTCTGGTCTTGATGTCTGTGCGGCGGGAGTTTGTAGCCGGATGGCATTTTTACGCGAAACGTGTATGGCCCAGGTTTTGACGGATCCCCATGGATTACGATAATGCGCATTCCCCAGGGCGTAAACCCATTTCTTTGCCATTTCATGGTCTCTGGGTCTGCAGTTACCATGTTGCTCTTCATCATCACTTTGCTGCGACTTTGATCTTCAGCTAACGCGGATTGCATGCCGAACATCAACATTAATGCTGCTGGAACCAATGCCAGTGCTTTTAACAACCTCATACGTCCTCCCTAATTTATTATTTTAAATACACAATTACGGTATTCATTTGTAGCTAAATTCTAGTTTATTTTAAGGGTACTTGTTGGTCAGGTGAGTATTCTTATGATTATTCATTGAGGTTCTTTGGAAATTGAAACAATTTACAGGATAATGTGAAACATCAAGTCTGGTTTGTTTTATACAATTTTGCCTACGTATCCGTTCTAATAAAGTCCTAATTTTGTTACGATAGTGACCTTAATGGAGTGTCACGATTTTTCTGTGCTCAGTAGCTGCAATTTGCTTACATTTATGGAGGCTGGATATGGTTGTAAAAATGATGCGGACTGTATTGTTGATACTAACAATGTCGTTTATCTCGTCGATAACTCAGGCGGATGAGCAAGTGATATGCGACTGTTACGTTAAAGATGATAAGACCTCGTGTGCGGTAGATTTAGAAGCTGATGCATCAATGCCGTGCGCTTGCGTGAAGGAAACTATGTACGGCAAGCGTAAATTTAAAGAAAAAGCCTGTATCGTTGGCGACTCAAATTTAAAATAATATTATCTAAACCCTAAGTTGTGGAGCTGAATATGGAAAATGTACCAGTACGTCGTTCAGAATTACTGATGCCTGCTGGTTCCTTAGAGCGGCTAAAGGTGGGAGTTCTTTACGGGGCTGACGCTATTTATTTAGGCACGCCAGATATGTCTATGCGTACCAAATCTCAATTTAGTTTAGAGGACATCAAAGAGGGAATCAGTTTTGCGCACGAACGTAATGTGCGGGTTTATCTGACTCTCAACATTTTCACTCACAACAAAGATATTCCCAAACTTGACGCCTATATCGAGACGTTGAAAGATGTGCGGCCAGACGGAGTTATCGTATCTGACCCTGGGGTATTCCATTACTTACGGGAGCACGCTCCCGAATTTAATATTCACATTTCTACTCAGGCGAACGTTTGTTCATGGATGACGGTTAAGTTTTGGAAAGACCAAGGGGCGGAGCTTATCGTACTCGCAAGGGAAGTCACATTTGCCGAACTAGAGGAAATTCGAGAGAAGTGCACTGATATTCGTCTCGAAACTTTTGTTCATGGCGCCATGTGCATGACCTATTCTGGTCGCTGTTTGCTATCGAATTTTATGGCGGAGCGGGGAGCGAATCAAGGGAATTGTGCGAACAGTTGTCGTTGGCAATACAAGGTACACCTGCGCTTAAACGATGGGACAATTAAGGAGTTAGAGCTCTCTGAGGAGAATATGAAACTCTTTGAGTTTGTTCTTGAAGAGGGGCACCGTCCAGGAGATCTGATGCCCATCGAAGAAGATGATCGCGGCTCCTATATCTTAAATTCAAAAGATTTATGTCTTATGCCGAAGCTAAACGATTACTTGAGAATCGGAGTGGATAGTCTCAAAGTGGAGGGAAGAGGAAAGAGTCCTTATTACTTAGCGACAACTGCGCGAGCATATCGCCGCGCTATTGATGCTTACTATGAGGATCCTGATAGTTGGGATCATCGTCCATACATGCGCGAGCTTGAGATGACAGGGAATAGAGGCTACACGTTGGCTTTTCATGAGGGTCGTGTTACCAACTATGGCCATAATTATGAAAACACCAATAGCATTGCAGCTTGGGAGTTTGGTGGTATCGTCCGAGAAGTCAATCAGGATGCGTTGGTTGTGGAAGTCAAAAATAAATTGCGTTCGGGGGATGGGCTTGAGTTCATCCCGCCGAACCCGAAGGATGCTCCTGTTTTGCTGCGGTTGTATGAGTTTGATGTTGAGGGTAAGGATGAGCCTCAGGAGGCGATACATGGTGGGCCGAAGTGTAGGATACGGATACCGTTCACAGCTTTCGATCGAGAGAGCCCTGAGGCTATGTTTAAAAAATTCCCAGAATTCACAGTGGTGCGTAAGGAATCATTGTTAACAGAGGAAGAATGGGAGCGTATTCGTCTTGATCAATTGACGCAGAAGATCGAATTAGGTCGCTCTTCGCCGGAGCGATATGGTGACGCAGTTGAGCGACTTAAAAGTACCATCAGTGTCGAGACGCTTGAGAAGCGGGCGAAGACAACCAGTCGGGGCTTGGAGGGTTGTTGTGGACGCGGTTGTAATGGGTGTTTAATGTTTTGGAATGATCCCAAGTATGAAGCGGCTAGAGCGTTAATGGCGGGTAAAAAGTCTGGAGAAATGCTGACAAAAAATATGCGTGATGACGTGATTGAGGCGCGTGCTGCAATAGGTGCTTAATTTGGATATTTGAGGTATTTGGCTCTTTTATGGTATGTCGCGAACAACTCTGAATCCAAGGTCTTCCTCACCAGAGGTTAAGTCCCTAAACCGATCTGACTCAACCAGATAAGTTGGCTCATTAGTGAGCCAAGAACTGCCACGATATCCACGGAGTGTGCAATCTCCCTCAAACCAAGCCGCGCCATTGACGGGCAGGCCGCTGGCGTCAAAGTTGCCTGGACTCGCGCAATCTTCAATCCACTCAAATGCATTGCCAATTGTGTCATATAGACCAAATGCGTTCGGTTTAAAGTGTCCAACCGCAGCCAAGCCCGCTTGTCCATCGTCACAAGGGAGCATGTCGAGGTTGTAAGCTAGGGTAGTTTCTGCAGTTTGGTCGTAGACGTTACCATGCTCGCAGACATTTTTAGGTGCAATATTAAAATAGCGATTCATACCTCGTCCTGCTCTTGCCGAGTATTCCCACTCTGTATTGGAGGGTAATCGATAATTATAATTAGTTTTCTTTGATAACCATTGGGCATATCTTTTTGCTTGATGCCAATTAACTTTGGTTACAGGGTGATGCTGATTGACGGTGGTGTCATAGTCGAGTTGATCGCACCCCCCACCTTCAATGCACGCATGCCACTGTCCATTGGTTACCTCGAAAGTACCAATTGCAAACTCTCTAGTAAAGCTTATACGGGTGTACCACCCAGCATTATGTGCACGACCAATGATTCCAGGGGGCACCCTGTAATCAATTGCTCCAGAAGGAATGGTTACGAGTGTGGGACATTCACTACAATCTTTTATGAGCTTATCCGGCGCTGCGTTGGCGTTTGATATCAAGCTTCCGACAATTGCAGATAAGGCATAGAGTAGGGCGCCTCGCTTCACCATAACCGATACCCTCTTCTTGAGCTATTTTCACAGTTCTCGCACAACTCTAAATCCAAGATCTTCTTCATTTGAGGTTAGGTCTTTAAAGCGAGTTGATTCGGTTAGATAATAGGGTTCATTGGAGAGCCAAGAGCTGCCTCGGTAGCCGCGCAGCGAACAGTCTCCATCAAGCCAGGGCTTACCCGTAGCTGGAAATCCGCCACGACCTTGACCTCCTGGATTTGGACAGTCCTCAGTCCACTCAAATACGTTACCAATTGTATCGAATATACCAAATTGGTTTGGCTTGTAGGTTCCGACCGTCGCCAACATCGTTTTTTGGTCCTCACATGGGAGCATGTCTAGCCCATAAACCAATTCAGCCTCCGCGGTTTGATCGTAGACATTACCATGGGTGCACACGTCGGCTGGCTCCAGGTTGAAGTATCGATTCATGCCTAGATCACCTCTAGCCGCGTATTCCCATTCAGTATTTGATGGTAGGCGATACGTATAGCCAGTTTTTTGGGTCAGCCACTTGGTGTATTTGTTTGCTTGTTGCCAACTGATTTGAGTAACGGGATATTGTTTGTTGGCAGTGGTGTCATAGTCGAGATCGTCACAACCACCGTCTTCAATGCAGGCCGACCATTGCGCATTAGTCACCTCATAAATACCAATCGCAAACGGCTTATCAAATACCACGCGCACATACCAACCAACGTTATGTCCACGACCGAGTGCGCCCGGTGGTAGGCGAATATCGATCGCTCCGGTCGGAATGACTGCGAGAGTGGGGCATAAATCACAATCCGAAATATGGTTTGTATCTGACCCGAAGCTATTTGTAATAAACGTGCTGAAGGTTATGAGTGCGGCTATGAATAAGCCGCAATAATTGCGTGAAGTAGTGAATTTGTAAGACATATTTTGACTGGTTTGCTTGCCTATATTAACGCTGATTCGATAGTACCCGAACCTTATTATCTTTGTGAAGGATAAGTTTTTTCATGGTGTCATTTTTAATGGGACTTGGGCAGGGTTTCTATATAGACACATGTTTCTTGTCAGATGCGGTTCTTTGGGCATATATGATAAAAGCATAAAAATAAGAACATATTGATTTGTAGCAATAGTCTTTTTGATCTTTAGATTGTTAATCAGGCTTAACTGGAGGAGGAAAGTCATGGAGAATTCGGGTGGGTGTATGTGCGGAAAAACGCGTTATAAAGTAACGGGTGAGCCTGTTGGTGGCGTATTTTATTGTCACTGTAATGACTGCAAGAAACAAACTGGTTCGCCGTTTACGGTTGCGGCAGGTTTTCTAGCGGAGTGTTTTTCGTTTGAAGACGACAGTCACGTTAAGACTCACGTTACCGTGGGTGACTCAGGTACAAGTATGGATCGGGTCTTTTGCGGAAACTGCGGATCTCCGATTTACTCTAAAACAGCGCTTGTTGCGGGCGTGTTTTATGTTAAGGCTGGAACGTTAGATGATTCGTCTTGGGTAGAGCCGCCCATAGAGATCTACACTAAAGACAAAATTAAATGTGCGGTGATCCCATCTGATATCACGGGGTTTGAGCAGTTAATGCCCCTGGAGTAGTTGAATCCGACGAATAAGATTTTTTAAATCATTGCGTAGTGGTTAAAACTCCGACTCAATTAGGGCGGCGTTTTAATTCCCGCATCATCAGTGAATTGTTTCTATATGGACCTCAGGCTGCGTTTAAGCGTGCCATGCGGTCTTTGGCTTCAGCGGACTGTGCATCTTCCCAAGCTTGTTCTTGGCCGGGCTCTGGAACGACGCTCCCAAATTCCGCAACCTGACTTGCGGGAATGTCCGTGATGTAGACCTGGAGGCTTGATCGATCGGCACCTGTCGCGCTGGCCACTGAGTTCATAATGTCACTCATGATTTTTTGCTTCGATTCAGTCGTTCGACCCTCGCGAATGTGTGCATGTACGTAAATATTATCTTCTTCAAGTCGTTTTCCGGCGAGAAAGTAGTTCTCTGCAGGAACGTCATTAAACAGTATTTGTACGAAATATCGTGGCGCCCCAGTTACAGAGCAGTGAATATCTGTGATGTCTTTAGCGATACTGGCTTTGTGCTCTACTGTTAATCTTTGTGGCGTTGCAGTCACAACATATGTGGGCATTGGTTTCTCCTAAGTTTTAGTTTTAACATCAATGTGTGTGGCCATAACAATTCAGCAAAGTTAAGTTTAGTAGATGTTTACGAAATATGCACTCATTCGCCTTTAATTTTAATTAAACAGTGACAGGTAAATCTTTGAGGCATAAAAAAACGGCCAGTGGGTTTGCGCACCGGCCGTTTTTAGTCCTATATACTGACTGCGACTCTAATGTTTAAAAGCCCATAGATGCGCTTAAGACCAATCCATCCTCGTCGTCTGTGCCGGCATCGTCATAGTCCATCTCGGTATACATCAGTGCCAGTTCAACCGGGAAGGTTTCAGTAAGAATCTCTGTTGAAATGACCGCTGACATATAGGTGCCGGTATTATCATAGTCACCATACGTGTATGACAGAGCGTAATCTCCCAAGCCGGTACCGACGCTTAATTCTGTGGCACTTTCAGCTGTGGAGGAACCCTCGTAAACTGTTACTCCAACGTCTAATCCTGCCAGACTAGAGCTAAGACCGACGTAAGCTTCCTCGAATGATGAGTTCGGGATGCTGCCGGGGTACTGGTATGAGATCATACCGACGTCGATGCCAATGGCGCCTATCTCGGTAGCATAACCACCGTAGTAGTCCACCTCTGAGGATGCGCCATCTGAGAAGTTTACCGGAGAGCTCCAAATACCAAGATAAATGCCAGTTTCATGCGCTAGATCAAGTCCGCCTTGAAATGCCGCGGCATTTGAATTCTGATCCATACCCCTCCAGAAGTACTCCGAGGTAATGGTCGCATTCCCGCTTAAATCAAATCCACCGCCAATGTCTGCGGCCATGGCAGACCCGGTTAGGGCTGTTAAAAGTGTTGCTGTAGTTACTGCATATTTTTTCATTCTATTTCTCCATGGTTTGAAAAAGAGAGGTAAATGATCCTCACTTAGGTATTAGCAAATAGTGTGCCAACAAATAAGTGGCTTTTTTGCAGTTTTATGACAGCCGTTTGCACCAAGAATGAACTTGCGTGAAGCTTGATGCACTATCGCAATGCACCAATTGTAGTTGGAGTGTGAAATAGAGTATTAATACATTTAAATACAGATCGTTTTTAAATGTCATTTCAACCCGATGTGTTTCTTCCTGTTTGCTTCGTTCCGTTATTTTTACCAATGGTATTTTTTTTGCAATTTCTATGAATACCTATTATCTTCATTTGAGGTCGAAATATAACGATTTGTTTTTTATTTGATCTGAGGAGCAGAATTAATTCATATACCAAAGGAGATTTGTGCGATGAACATGAGATCTATAACCAATTTTTTGACCTTTTCGGCGTTGCTATTGCTGGGTGGATGGGTGCACGCGGCGGGGAGTCATAAATCCAGTGCAATTTTGATGAATGATTATGAAGTAATGGATTGGAACGGGGGCACACTGATGGTTGGCACCTTATCGGGAGCTGCTGAGATTTATGGAAGCGAGTCTTCAGCGATGCCTAATGGATCGGTAATGATCAATTGTGGCGTCAGGATACTCAGCGTCGGCTCTGAGCTTGATTTGATTTCAAACTGTGTCCAGAAGGACCTATCAGGGGATGAGTTCTACACGGTGGCCGAGCGCAGGGCAGGGACTCTTGATACTGGCGGCGGTGGTGAGGGTGTTCAGACCATAATAGGCGGAACCGGCAAGTACCAGGGAGTCACGGGTAAATGCACATACACGGTACAGTTTTTAGAGTCTCCTTGGATAACAGTTGAAACCAGCTGTGCGACAGATTAGTTAGTTAAACAACCAAACTTCAATACTTTTACTTTTTTATTTTCAGTATTGAGATTGACTGCGTGAGTGAAGTATTTTTTTTAGCATTTATGATTAAAGGAGTTGCTGTCATGAAAAGATTTATTAAGTTCTTAGCGCTTACTAGCGTGTTGTTAGCCTCACCGACTTATGCGGCAGAGGGTACCTATGAAAACATGGCCATGGGAGACGCGGTATTTAATACCATTGAGATAGCGGGTGGATCGCTCATGATGGGTAAGGCCACAGGTACGGCAGTGATTACGACTGGCACAGGGCTTTTTAAGCCTAATATGACCAGTGAATGGACCTGTCTTATCAGTGCTTTAGAGGAAGGTGGCGCTAAAGTGATACAGGCTAACTGTGAGGCTTATTTTGCTGAGATTGATTCAAGTTTATTCAGCGAGATCAAGCGTAAGACGGGCGATATTGGCTCTGAGGACTCAAAAGGTGAAGGTAGTATGACAATGACCGGTGGGACAGGGCAATTTTCAGGTATGTCAGGCTCGTGTGAATATGCTATTCAATATATTAGTGTCACTAAAAGTGTAACGAAGCAAATTTGCAGCTACTCAATGTGATCTATGTGAAAGAAAGCGTCGATCTGATTTTAGATCGACGCTTAGTTTTTTTCTTACCTGTTAACGATCGTGAATGATCCCGAGAATGGACCGCTACCAAATTGGTCGGGTATTCCGTTACTCCCGGCATCGTCAAAGAACTGAACCCCTTGGTTCGTGAGGTCAAAGTTAAAAATAACTTGTAAGGTATCGCTCGTCACGACTACTGGCGTCGTTAGGCTCATAACGCCAGTCAGTCTTCCTGAGTTCGCACACACGCTCGGTGGCCCAGCCGCTGCTCCCGACGTTCTCGCGGACCGCTCGAGTGCTGTATTGGTGATGAACGCACTCATTGTCCCTGCGCCAACTGGGACATCAAGGAAGCCAGAGTCACAGTTAGTCCCATCTCCAAAATTTGTCAGATTGTTGGCTGCCTCTTGAATGTTGCTGATACCAGTGGCCGCAGTTCCATCTGCTCGACTGACGTGAACAGTGCCGTCGCCCGCCGTAAAAGATCCAGAGACCGTGAAGGTATCATCCATGATCATGTACGCATGAGTATAGGTATTCTCAGCGGGTGGAGTGCTTGTGCCCGTTAACGCTATCGGTGCTCCGCCTAAGGCCGCAACGATATCGACTACAGCAGGTGCTGCGTCTGCGTATGTAATGACGCAGTTGGTTCTATCGAAGGTAACTCCGGTCTGAGCTGCGCCAAAAGGGTTCGCAGTGCATAGCCCCATTTCAAATATCGAGATCTTGTATGCGGCCGGCGTAAATGTACATGCACCGTCGTCGGCCATGGTTTTCGCGGCTACGCCACCAACACCCGTTGCTGAGCATGTTGTTCCAAGGTCTCCGGTTACGTTACCGACTTGAGCCTGTGCGAGTGAAGCGAGTAATAAAAATCCTGCGCCTAAACCAATTTGAAAGACTTTTTTAAACATTTTACAGGCCTCCTACAGCAGTCGTGAATCGTGTCTGGACCACAATTTGATTGTGTCGTCGTACCTTTTTAAGCATATCCGTCTTCATTGAGCGTTGCTCAAACATGTTTTGCGAGAACAAGCTGCTTCCGTCAGATGATTTTGGTGCATTACCATATGGCAGGGTGTAAGTGAGTTGCACGAATGTTTCGTCTTCCCTAAGCCCGTCATAGTTACGTTGACCTGCTTCGATATTAAGACCGCTACTAAACATTTGAGCAAACTCTAGACTGTATGTCTGCCCTTTAATGTTGGCCACATCATCATGAAGATCCCATTGAAACTGTTTAACGTAGAGTTTTGCCGCAGGGATATAGGGCACCTGTGCGCCAAGTTCTAAATCGTAGCCCCCCAATGCTCGTTCGCTGTTACCGTTCTTTCCGTCTTTAAATCCGGTGAGCCCAAAGTAATTATTGACGGTGAGTTCAAGCGCCGAGCTTTTAATCTCCGCGCCTATACTGGCCCGTTGGTGGTCGTTTTCAGGATCAATATCAAAAAAGGCATTAAGTCCATAGATCATGGTTTCGTCATCACTGAGGTATCGTCGACCGAGACCTAAATTGATGGTGGTTCGACTGTCAGCTCGAATTGCGGAGCTCTGAACGAAATTTTGTGTATGCCCGTCAAGGCTCTCACCAAAGCCGGTCACATTCAATATTTCTATATGACTGTCCCCGCCGTCTGAAACGTCTTGCACGCTAATTTCAGTGGTAGAGTTTGGGATGACATTATCAATAGCGGCTGCCGCCCGCCCGGACAGTTCGCTAGTAACCCGGTTTGCCGCTTCTCTGACTACTTCTTCAGATGAGGATCCGGTTGCGGTATCTCTGACGGTTTCTGCGATTTGTTCCTCATTTAATGACGCGCATCCAATGAGCGCAAAAGAAGACACTAACGCGCAAATGATTGTTTTTTTCATGGTTTTTAGGCCCCTTAATTTTTAAGACTTAACATGTCTTTTTCTACGATACATGAACGACTTTATTTTTGCCACTGTGGTGCGTTTTCATATTACGAATAACGCTTAGGGATTACGTTATAAATCAACATAATAAAGTGAGGCCCAGCAACAGTTTAAGGATGATTTTGCTGGACATATATCATGTCGTGTTTTATACTAAATGCACTAAAAAGAAGCAGGCAAAAGTGATTGAAATATAATGCATATTAATGCTGCGATATAATGCATAAAAAAGGTAAACATCAGTATTTTTAAATCGACAAAGTTTCGCTAAAATTCCGGGGGGATATAAAAGTGGGAAGACCTAAATTATTAGATAGAGAAAAAGTTATAGATGTTGCTTTGTGTCAGTATTGGCAACACGGTATTGATAATGT
>QXZO01000079.1:1094-5256 GCA_009886305.1 Betaproteobacteria bacterium | reverse complement strand
TAAACTTCTCTTCGGCGACACCACAAGGTTACGGTTACTGCGTTTTTGGAAAAGTTGTGGAGGGGGAGTCGGTCGTCGATCAAATTAAAAACGTTCCTACAGGAACTAGTGGATTCCACCAAGACGTCCCGAACGAGACTGTTACAATCGAAAGCGCTTCTAAAATTTAACGACTTTCAACAGCTCAGTGAAAAAGTGAATAATGCCTAACGACCAATTCATTTTTATTGCCGATCTGCACTTATCTCCTTCAGAAACCGTGAAAATAGATGTGTTTTTACGGTTTCTGGAAAGATGCTCACAGAAAGGTAGTCACTTATTTATCCTTGGTGATTTATTTGATTACTGGGTTGGAGATGACGATATTGAAAACCCATTGCATCAACACGTTCTGCCGGCATTACATGAGTTAACTTATAAAGGCGCAACGCTTAGTATGATGCGCGGGAATAGAGATTTTCTGATCAGCAAAAAGCTTTCTGACCTCACGAATGCGTGCATACTGCCAGATCCATATGTAATCGATCTTCATGGCCAACGTACTCTCCTGAGCCACGGAGACCAATGGTGCACGGACGACGAGGAATATCAAGCTATTCGTTCTGTAGTGAGAACAGATAAATGGGCACGTGATTTTTTAACACTACCGATACCAGAGAGACATGATCGTGCAAAGAGTTATCGACAAAAAAGTGATGCGTCAAAAAAAAACAAAGGGTTAGAGATTATGGACGTATCAGTTAAAACAGTGGAAAGCGCATTCAAAACTTACAATTGTCAAAGAATCATTCATGGACACACGCATCGCCATGCGCATCACGAGCACCTAATTGACGCACAAATAAGAGAAAGATTTGTGCTTTCAGATTGGAATGAGGAAGGACAAGCGTTGACCTTCACTGAAGCGGGTTACTCTGACCAGTTTTTTACGTGACAAATTAAAGACTACCTGGTTTTTCCTAACCATTGATGACATCCAAGTCTAGATCTGCGGTGGCCTGGAGCACCGAGGAGAGCTTCTCATCATTTCGCTCCCCCGCAACAGAATGCAAATATTCAGGAGACACAGTCCCTGTGACATACTGACCAGTGAAACAAGAGGTCTCAAAATGAGTAATTTTAGGATTAACCGAAGCGCAACCGGCTATAAGATCTTCGACAGTCTGGTAGATAATCTGGTCAACACCAATCTCAGCCGCTATCTCCGCTTCATTCCGATCATGGGCAATGAGCTCTTTGGAACTCGGCATATCAATGCCATAGACATTCGGGAAACGAACAGGTGGCGCTGCAGATGCGAAATACACCTGTCTGGCTCCCGCATCCCTCGCCATCTGTACAATCTCTCGACTGGTTGTTCCACGCACAATCGAATCATCAACAAGAAGAACATTCTTACCTTTAAATTCCGATCCAATTGCATTGAGCTTTTGGCGTACAGACTTTTTTCTGACCTCTTGTCCAGGCATAATAAATGTTCGGCCTATGTATCTATTTTTAATAAATCCTTCCCGATATGGAACCCCTAAACCATCTGCAATTTCCATCGCTGAAGGTCGACTTGAATCAGGAATAGGAATAACAACGTCTATTTTTAATTCCGGGTATTGAGATTCAATTCGTCTAGCGAGACTCTCTCCCATCCTCATCCTGGTTTCATGAACTGAGATCCCATCAATAACGGAGTCAGGTCGTGCTAAGTAAACATATTCGAAAATACACGGGTATCGAACTGGACTCACGGCGCACTGGTGCTCACTAACAATTCCATCGTTTGAAATGAACAATGCTTCTCCTGGCTCGATATCACGAACGTATTTGAAACCTAACGTATCTAGTGCAACGGTTTCTGAAGCTACCAAATATTCTTTCTCCGAACCTTTTTGTCTTACGCCGTAGACTAAAGGTCTAATTCCAAATGGATCGCGGAACGCCAAGAGGCCATACCCTGAAATCATGGCGACGACTGCATACGCCCCCTGTACTCTTTGATGAACACCGCTAACCGCATCAAAAATAGCTTTGGTACTCAGATTTACACCCGCGCTAGATTTTTGTAATTCATGAGCGAACACATTCAATAGCACTTCAGAATCAGAATTTGTATTGACGTGTCTGAGATCTTGTCGAAAAAGTTCTTCCTTTAACTTCTGTGAATTTGTTAAATTCCCATTGTGTCCAAGTACTATTCCAAATGGCGAATTCACATACATTGGCTGAATCTCATCGAAGGCACTTGCGGAGCCAGCAGTTGGATACCGACAATGTCCGATGCCTGAGTTTCCGACTAATAATCGCATATTTCTAGTTCGGAACACATCTCGAACCAAGCCACCACCCTTATGCATATGGAAGCTAGGACCATCTGCAGTAACAATTCCAGCAGCATCTTGGCCTCGATGTTGTAGTACCTGCAACCCATCGTAGAGCAACTGGTTAACGGGTGACTTCGCTACCGCTCCAAGTAAACCACACATCAAAATTCTCCCATTTAATTTCCGAATCAATTATATACATCCTACCTATCATTTTGGCGGCATATCCCATTCAAGTTCAGGAATTTTTATTTGCAAAAACGAAGCTACAACTTCCAGCGGGAATCGAATCTCCGCGTTTTGCCATTCAAGCCTTCTTGAAAAATCCGTTGAACTCATAATAATGACCACAAGCGCCGCAATTAAAATTCCTCGGCCCATACCAAATAAAGACCCTAACGCTCGGTCCATCCCAGTGAGCGCAGACGACTTAACTAACCTCGACAACTTAACAGTTAAAAAATGGAATACAAAAAGGCAAAAAATTAGAATAGCGACAAATACAACGATCAGCCTAAGTCTCGGGCTGATAATTAACTGATCAAAAGTTTCAGAAACAGGGCTAACAAAAATTTTAGATATCCAAAAAGCTAGAAACCATGTAGCAAGAGAAAAAATCTCTCGCGTAAAGCCTCGAAAGAAGCCGTAAACAGTTGAAAGTAATATAACGGCAATGAATCCATAATCAAACCAGGTGAGGTTCAGCTCCATATTTATGAACTAGCCTAACGTTTTGTTTGAGAGATTTGAGCGTCCCCGTAAGTTAGCTTTCTAGCGTTCAAGCGCTCAAGCGCAAGCTCCGCTTGATTCTTTGAAGAGAAAACACCTACTAACACCAACGTTCTAGGGCCTTTGGCTGTCTCCTTTTTCTCCGTAATAACCGAAAAACCCCCAGCCTCTAACTTCTCGACGTAACCTTTGACTCCACTTTCATTAGAAAAGAGTCCTAATCTAACGACATACTCAGCTCCTGCATCGGCCGCCTGTACCGTTTCAGCCCCTACTTGACCCTGAGTCGAACTCGTCGAATTCTCACCCTCCCCCGCTTGACTAAGAGTAACAGACCCATTACCTAATCCAGGCTCTCTAACTGCTATAGATTCTTGAGATCCAGATGTGGAAATAATGTTAATTTCCACATCATCTCCAATTTTCCGAGGTTCATTATCAAGCACTAAAGGCACCAAAGTAACCACAAGAAGAACTAAGACTATAGCTCCTACGAGCCTTCTTCTAGCTCGCTTTTTGAGCTCCAGTTCCTCTATTTCCTCTACCACTTGCATAATATAGTCTTCATTTATTTCTTCTAAAATTCATTATGGACTAAGTTTGAAACATGTGGGTGCCTCAAAGCCGCCGATACCGTGAAAAAAGACCCACACACAATAATTCTATCATTTGCGTCACTGATCTCTAGTACTTTATCGATAGCATCACTAACCGACTTGCATGACGTCGCTTTCTTCATACCCACACTATCAGAGAATTTTTGGATCACAGCATCTGGATCAGCCGAACGGGCATTCTCCAAACCACAAACAAACAGCTGATCAGCTACCGAACCCAGTAAATCTAACATCTCTGCATATTGCTTGTCCGCCATTACCGCAAAAATGGCTCTCGTTTTACCGTTGAAAGGCGCTCGACTCAGTTCATCCACCAAGCTAGTGATCGAATCTGCGTTATGTGCGACATCCAGCACAAATAGAGGACGCGAAGGTAACACCTGAAATCGGCCCATTCGTTCTGCCACTAAAAGTCCCTCCCGAATTGAAGACGCATCAATTGGTAACTGCCTCTTTAATGACGTAGCCGCCTCGATAGCCAAACTCGCGTTTGCTAATTGA
>QXZO01000079.1:0-1084 GCA_009886305.1 Betaproteobacteria bacterium | reverse complement strand
TTGATGTTCTCCTTGCATAAGTGGAAATGCCAAGTTCATTCTAAGTCCGTTGGCAGACCAAAATGTCCATCCAGTCGACTCTCGGACGAAACCAAAATCTCTGGAAATTAGTTGTAGATCGCTCCCTATGTTAGAAACAGTAGTAAACAATGACTCAGGTGGATCTTCGTCACCACATATAGAGTAGGCCCCATTTCCGCGAAATATAGCTGCCTTTTCAATACCAATTGCTTCTCGAGTGTCGCCTAAATAATCTATATGATCGAGTCCTATATTGGTCACAATGGCACAGATAGGGTCTAAAACATTAGCTGCATCCAACCGCCCACCCAAACCAACCTCCAGAATTACCAAATCAACGCGTTGTTGTAAAAAAATATTTAATGCTGCTAGAAAGGAGTATTCAAAGTAAGTTAGGCTGACCCCACCACGGGCCAAATCCACGTCCTCGAAAGAAGAAACAATCACATCGTCACTTACCTCATTGTGATCCACTCTGATTCTCTCGTTAAAACGAGTAAGGTGAGGCGAGCTAAATAAACCTACTCGATATCCAGCCTTCGAATATATAGACTCGAGCATGGCACAAGTCGATCCCTTACCATTCGTACCACCAACAGTAATAACAGGACATTTGGGATATAGAGCCATTTGCTCTACCACTTGTGAAAGTCGTTCTAGCCCTAAATCAATTTCTTTATGGTGGGTTGAGTCAATTCGATTCAACCAATATGCAAGCGACTTACTCAAAGGATAAACAACAGATTTTTACAATTAAGAGCACACGATGAAATTAAGCCGCTCGAATGCGAGTGAACAACGATAGCAAATTACCTAACCGATCCTTCATTTCTCGACGGTCAACGATCATATCAATCGCCCCATGTTCCAGCAAAAACTCAGCGCGCTGGAATCCTTCAGGCAAAGTTTGCCTGACAGTTTGCTCAATAACACGAGGCCCAGCAAAACCTATCAAGGCACCAGGTTCTGCAATAACAACGTCGCCAATCATAGCAAAACTAGCGGAGACCCCCCCCATAGTGGGATCGGTCAACACTGATATAAAGGGTAAGCCTTGGGCAGA
>QXZO01000078.1 GCA_009886305.1 Betaproteobacteria bacterium | reverse complement strand
ATGCCGGCTTTATCACCCGCGGTTGTGCCCGAAAGGTCCACTGATCTTGTGCCGGATGAGCCCAGGTCTGTTCTCACCTTCGCAGTTTTCTCATTTGGCTGTTGGCGCTTCGTAATAACGTTTATATACCCAGCTGTCGCACCTGCGCCGTAAAGCACGCCACCAGACCCTCTCACAATCTCAATTCTGTCAATACTGTCCAGGGGAATTGACGACCAGTTAACAGAACTTAGATCATTATTTTTGATTCTCACGCCGTTTAGTAGCACAAGTGTGTTTTCATCTCCGACTGCACCATAGCCTCGAAAGTCAAGTGCTGCCGATTGAGTGCCGTTACCAAAGAAATTATTTACGAGAGATAATCCGCTATGAGAGGAGAGAAATTCTGGCAAGCTTTGATGACCTGCATTTTCAATCTGATCAGAGGAAATTATCTCCATACCTGGGGAGATTCGCGTCTGTTCCGTTTCAAATCGGTCTACTGTGAGTGAAATGGGATCGATCGATATGTTGTCTTGAGTAAAAGCTCTTGGAGCAATTGTCAAACATATTAGACCAACAGCCACCAATGATCGTACGTGGGGTGAGTTATGCACTAGTTACCTCGTTTAGTAAATTTGCACCCGCCGTGCAAAATTAAAATATGTCTCGAACAATCGAGACCGCTTCATGCTAAATGGCCGGTATCCGGACTCACAAGAAATAACTTCACGCCTTCCCTAAATAGAGAGTAAGTACTCACTTATTAGGTGGCTTTGTAGCTTTTGGGGGCTACTGATGTGAAGCTCACGCTTGTTCACCGTTGCGGGGGCAGTACAGGATTCGTTTTAAAAACTCACCTGTTTCCCGATTATCCCGCGCACTTCAGAAGAAGGGCGAAGGCACCACTTACGCAGATTGTACACGGTATACCGTTAGAATAGCGAGGATTAAACTCGGTTGACTTTTTATATGTGTCGCCTATAGTTTCGTGATGCACGCGCAACTGAAGTCTCTTGAACAGCAGCTGGATGAATTAATCCGTCTCACACGGAATTTAAGAGGTGAAAATTTTTCGCTCCGACAAAAACTCGTGCTAGCTGAAAACGAAAAACAAGAGCTCAACAAAAAAATAGATCGCGCAGCCTCAAAAATAGAAAATATTTTGCTGCAAGAAGATGATAGGGGTCTATTATGAGTTCACCCACGATGCTCGAAGTTGAGATCCTTGGGAGACCGATGCGATTATCCTGCAAGGAAGAGGAAAAAGAAGAGCTCCTCAATGCGGTAGCACTATTAGATAAACAGATTCAAGAAATCCGAGAAACTGGAAAGATTGTTGGTTCCGAGAGAATAGCCATTATGGCAGCGCTCAATATGGCCCATAACCTACTTACTGTCCAAACGCGCGGTATCAATCTAAACGAATTAAGAAGTACAATCTCATCAATGGGGAAGAAAATTGATACCGTTTTAAATGACCAAGAAAAACTATTTTAATTTTTTGTTTACTAAGGAAGAGCTGCTCGATTAATTTTCTGAACCAATAAAATTACTTAGGCCACCAACTCAAGTGATGCTTTTGCGCGCGTTCCAGGAGGACTTACCTACGGCATTCGGAAGGTGGCCGCCTTGAACCTTTTGGTTCAGGATGAACCGAGCAGCTCTTCCTTAGTAAACAAAATAACTCATTCTTAAATGATGTCAAACTCAACCTCGACTCGCTACTGGCTCATGAAATCGGAGCCTAACGTCTTTAGTATCGATGACCTAGAAAAATGTCCTCGTAAAACCGAACCTTGGGATGGTATACGCAACTATCAAGCACGAAATTTCATGAGGGACGATATGTCCGTTGGAGATGGCATACTGTTTTATCATTCCAACTGCTCTCCACCAGGTATTGCCGGGTACGCGGAGGTAGCTCGGGAAGCATACACAGATGAAACACAATTTGACAAAGTAAGTAATTACTTCGACGAAAAATCAAGCCGTGATAAGCCCCGCTGGCTGAATGTGGATGTTAAATTTGTTCGTAAAACAAAGCTCTTATCGCTTCACGAAATGAGGGAACACAAAAAGCTGGAAACTATGAAAGTCCTTCAAAAAGGGTCTCGTCTATCTATTACACCTGTAACGCCCGAAGAGTGGCGCTACATTCAAACGCTTATTTGATGATGGACTTAATGATCCAATGGTGGATCGCCTATTTAGCGGTGGGAATTTTCGTAGGCTTTTTCGCCGGTCTTCTGGGAATTGGTGGAGGGACTCTTCTGGTCCCGTTGATGGTCTTTCTATTTACAGCACAAGAATTCGCGATAGAGCGGACACTGCATCTCGCCATTGGTACTTCTCTTGCCTCAATTGTCTTCACGTCTCTATCGAGCATCCGTGCTCATCACGCGCGCGAAGCCATTTTATGGCCGACGGTCAAACAATCAGCCGGCTATCTTATTGTTGGAACCTTCTTTGGTAGCTTCTTTGCCGAATCATTAAACCCTACTGTTTTGGCTGGTTTATTCGTTATTTTTGCTGGATACGCCTCAATTGACCTATTTCTTAACCTCAAACCTAAACCCTCCCGGAGCTTACCGAAAAGTATCGGCATGGGAATCGGCTCTGGGTGTGTTGGAATAATTTCAAGTCTTGTAGGTATCGGCGGCGGCGTGATTACTATCCCGCTCATGGTGATGCACAATGTCCCCATGCGAAATGCGATAGGAACATCAGCAGCTTTAGGGTTTCCAATAGCGGTTGCGGGCGCATTAGGATACATTTGGAATGGTTGGGGGAATATATACCTACCAGAATTCAGCATAGGCTACGTATATTTACCAGCACTTGTAGGAATTGTTATTGGGACCTTTATCACGGTTCCATTCGGCGCTAAGGTCGCGCACTCGATACCTGTCACGGCACTTAAGAGGATCTTTGCTTTAATTTTGATGTTTCTAGCGATCGATATGTTCGTGAAAATATTTATTAAAGCTTAAACTAATCGTCTACTCGACTAAGGTCGCTCCAAAAACCAACCCGTAAGACTGTGACGATCTCGATTACAGGTTAGGACCTCATGCGCGAAGAATTCACTCAAGAACACTACGAGTGTGCCGAATCGCGGGACGATATCAATAAATTGATCAAGACCGGAGTTTAAATATAATCTTAAATTACCGCCGTCATTGCGCGACCAGTCCTTGTTTAAATACAGTGTCACTGTTAATTTTCGACGCTTGCTGTTCAATAGTCGATCATAATGACGCTCATATGCTGAGCCAGATTTATACTGTGCTAGATGGCACTCAAATTCAAAAAGGCCGAGGTAGAGGCTTTTATTAAGGTCATCTTTAAGCCGGTCAAATTGTAAAAATACCTTTTCAATAACGGAGCCCTCTTCCCGATCGAGCCACCATATTTGATCACCTCGGATATGTTCCAGAATTTGATACTGAGAGCCCGAACCAATACCCGCGCTCTTATATTTACCTTTACCCACACCTGACGCGGCATATATACTGAGTGTATCTAATATGCTCTCGCTAAATAAGCCTCGACTAATCGAGTACCCATCACGCTCAATATCCGTGCTAATTTGATTGGCAATTGAAGTCATCAGAGCCTGAAGTTTACAAAATCGAACTAATTTTAATCGCTGGAATGTGCTTCTCTTAATAGCGACTTTTGAACTTTACCCATTGCATTTCTGGGTAACTGATCCACGACGTGGATCGCTTTAGGTACCTTATAAGTTGCAAGTTGTGCTTTTAAATTTTCAATTAATAAAGCAGCTTCAACGCTACAGTTTGCATTAAGGACGATCGCCGCCGTTACAGCCTCACCAAAGTCAGAATCCTTAATGCCAAATACAGCAGACTCAAAAATGCTTGGTTCAGCATCTAAAATCAATTCTATTTCTTTTGGGTAAACGTTGTATCCCCCGGTTATGATCAAATCTTTGGATCTACCAACTATCGTGAGATAACTCTCTTCGTCAAAGGCCCCTAAATCTCCCGTTCGAAACCACCCATCCGGAGTAAACTCTTCTTTAGTTTTTTCTGGCATATTTCGATAACCTGTGAAGACATTTGGTCCTTTGATCTGTATGTGTCCAGTGCCCCCCTGTGAAACACTCACATCAACATCATCTACAATACGAACGCTAACCCCCG